>JAZQXS010000191.1:0-26975 GCA_045633025.1 Eubacteriales bacterium
GTGGGCGAGGAGCCCCGCGAGCTGTATCCCTGGTTTACCTGGATGGGCTTCCGCTATTTCAGTGTGGACGGCGACGCCGAGGTTCTGTGTGTCCAGGAGACCCATGCCGATATCGGGGTAGACTCCTCCTTTGAGTCCTCAAACGAGGTTCTCAACTGGACGTACAAGGCCTACTTGAATACCCAGCTCAATAACGTTCACACGGGTATCCCCTCGGATTGCCCTCATTTGGAGCGTCGCGGCTATACGGGTGACGGACAGCTTGCCTGCCGCGCCGCCATGGCCTGCCTGGATATGAAGGAGCTCTACCGCAAGTGGATTCCGGACATTTCGGATTGTCAGGACAGAAAGAGCGGCCACGTCCAGTATACTGCGCCCTACGTGCAGAGCGGCGGAGGCCCCGGCGGTTGGGGATGCGCCATCGTGGTGATGCCATACGAATTCTGGCGCTTCTACGGGGACGATAGCTTCGTGCGGGAGATGTATCCCCAGATGCTCAAGTACTTTGATTTCCTGGAAGCCCACAGCGAGAATCTCCTGATCAAGGAGGATATGCCCGCCGATGCCTGGTGCCTGGGCGAGTGGTGCACCACGGATCCCGTGGCTCTGCCGGCGCCGTTTGTCAATAACTATTTCTACGTCAAGTCCATGGAAAAGGTCATTGAGATGGCGCGCTATTTGGGGAGGGACGAGGATATTCCCATGCTGGAGGCGCGCATAGCCGAAAGACGGCACGCCACCGAGGTGGCCTACATGAATCCTTGGGACGGCAACTTCATCGGGTGTGTGCAGGGCGCGAACGCCTTTGCGCTGGATATGGGCATCGGAGACGAGCGTACCAAGAGCAATCTGATCCGCTACTACGAAAAAATGAACCCCTACTACGATACGGGTATCTTCGGCACCGATATCGTGACGCGCCTGCTCTTTGCGTACGGACGTCCCGATCTGGCTTACCGTCTGCTGACGGCGGATGAGCCCTTCGGCTTCGGTAAGTGGATGAAGGACGGCGCCACTACCCTGTGGGAAGCCTGGTACGACCGTCGTTCGCACAATCACCCCATGTTCGGAGCGGTGCTGGCGTACTTCTTTGAGTACATCCTGGGCATCAAGCAGAAGGCGGATTCCTGCGGCTATCGCCGCGTGACCATTTCTCCGGCCGTGATCGAGGGCTTGGACTTTGCCAAGGGACACATGACGGTGGAGCAGGGCAAGCTCGCGGTTGCCTATGAAACGACGGCCGAGGGCAAGCGGATCCTGACCGTGGAGATCCCCGACGGCGTGGAGGCCGAGGTGGTATGCCCTAACGGCGAAACCGTGACCCTGTTCGGCGCAACCCGCCGAAGCTTCGGCGCAGAAAAGTAAATCATAACCACCCGTCAAACGGGTGGTTTGCACAAGGGCTAAAAGCCCAAAGTTACCGGCCAGCGACTCAAGTCGCTGGCTTTCACTTTGTTCAAGCCTATTGCCTTTGCCTCTTTTGCCGCCCTTAAAAGGGCGTTCGTATTACTTGCTACCCTTAAAAGGGTCTTCGTATTCCTTGACGCTTAATTTGTCCAAGGCGATATCGTGTTTTTCTTGGTCCTCTATATACTTCCTTATGGTGCTTTCATTTAGTCCAACTGTCGACACATAGTATCCTTCGGCCCAAAAATGTCTGTTCCCAAATTTATACTTCAAATTTGCATGTTTGTCAAACATCATTAATGCACTTTTTCCTTTTAAATATCCCATAAAGCTTGACACGCTCGTTTTTGGTGGTATACTTAATAATAGGTGCACATGGTCGGGCATCATATGTCCCTCAAGTATTTCTACGCCTTTGTATTTGCACAGAGTCCGGATTATCTCTTGCAAATCTGCGCGATACTGATTATATATGATTTTCCTCCTGTACTTCGGTACAAACACTATGTGGTACTTACAAACCCATTTAGTATGGGATAAACTATTTGTTTGGTTTGCCATTCTTTCTCCTTTCGTGCTGCAATAGGCTCGAACACCTTATTGTACCACATTAGGAGATTTTTTGGTATAACCTTTGTTGCCCACCCGCATAGCGGGTGGTTGTCTGTTTCGCGCTTCGCGCTCAACTGCCTAAAGGCATTAAAACAGAAAGAGCAAGCATGGAAGATGTTTATCCTTCCATGCTTGCTCTTTTTGATGGAGAAACACAATCAATGGCTGAGTAGCCAATCAATCAATTCCTCGTTGTATGCGTAGTCCCAGACATGGTGCCCGACCCCTTCCAACCGAGAGTACCGCACGTCAGCTCCGAGGGAGGTAAGCTGTGCTACCATTTCGTCGGATTGCGTAGGGGACACGACGGTGTCGCACGCGCCGTGGAATACCCAGATCGGCATTTTCAGAACGGAAGCGCCCCAGGCCATACCGCCGCCGCAAACGGGGACGATGGCCGCGAAGAGATCGGGGCGCGCCATGGCGGTATACCACGTACCGAAGCCGCCCATGCTGAGTCCTGTCAGATAGATCCGGTTGGTATCGATATCGTATTCTTGGATCAGTTGGTCGATAAACGCAAGGATCGACTCCACCCTTGCCGCCCAAAAGCTTCCAATCGGGCATTGCGGCATAACGAACATACAGGGGAACTCCTTGTCTGCGATCACCTTCGAAAAGCCGTGAACGTCGACGAGGGAGAGCGATTCCTTGCCGTCGCCGCGCTCACCTGCGCCGTGAAGCTGGATGATCAGCGGCAGGGCGCCGTTGGCTTGCGAGGGGGTGTACCGAACGAAGGGGAAGCCCCAAGTATCCTCGCGGTGCTCTGTTCGAATCATAATAACCTCCGGATTATTTCTTCTTTTTCTTTGACCTGGATGCGAAGATACCGGCGAAGGCGCCGGCAACCGTACCGGCCAGAGTGGCCACAACGTTGGGGAGAACTCCGCCGACGACATGGACGCCGGGCGCATCCTCATCCGCCGGCTCAGGATCTCTGGCGGGCAGGATCCATTGGACGGGCTCCAGGTCGCGGACGCGATCCAGAAGCTGCCAGTAGGCCACGGTAACGGCGTTTTGCGGGTAGGTGCCGTCCTTCATAGAGATGGCGGTATCGTAGGCCTCGCGTACGGCCTGCCAGCTCGTGGGGGTGTATTCGGCCTCTGTCAGGTCATCCACCACGGCGATGGCCTCGTCCAGCCCCGAGAAGTCCACATCGTAGGTGACGATCACGCGGATATAGGGCGTCAGCTCGGGGGGGAGAGGGGAGCCGTCCTGCAGGATGGCGGTGCCGCGCAGACGACGTTCTCCCGATTGAGCGGTGTCCAGCTCGAGCAGATTCCACGCCGCGGAGAGGGAAGCTCTTCTACCGTCCGCGTAGCGTACCGAGATCGCATGAGGCAGGAGCGCATTGACCTCGGTTATCGAGGCGCCGAGGGGAATGACCACGGTGGTCGGCTCATCCACAGCGATGGGCAGTCCCGGCTTTGCCTCTGCGGCGGCTTCGGACGGCTCGTCGGCGTAGCGGACGCGTAGCTCGGCGTAGCCATAGGCGGGGTCATCCCCGTCGCCGCCGAAGGCCAGACGGAGATATTGGCCGTCGGTGGGCTCAAAACGGAGCTTGCCGTCGGCAGGGAGCGCGGTGAAGAGATGAATGGTGGTCGTATCCTCGGAGAACTGCTCGTCGGAGGAGATCTGGATGGCGACCGCCATGGCATCCTCGTGGAGAGGGCAGACGACGTCAACGCCCGTCAGAGCTTTGCGGTCGGAGAGGCGGACATCCAGGCAGGTGTGCTCGAAATCCAGTGGAAGGGTGCGGACGGATAGATTTCCGTTCAGCTTGTAGAGCTTACCCTCGCCGGGGCGGAAGGTCTCGGTGAAGACGCCGTCGGTCAGCGAGACGGGGTAGGCGTTTCCGTTGAAGGGGCTGATATAGGACAGGGATTCTACTCCGCTGAATTCCGAGAGACGGAAGGCGGCGGTTTGGGGATGGCTCCAATCGTTGTTGACCAGCATGATATAGGTCTCGTCCCCATCGGGGGTGACCATGTAGCTGACGAGGAAGCTTGCGTCGTCCACAGGCGTGACCAGCCAATCGGAGGGCAGGGTCTCCACGCCCGATACCGTGTCCTTGGTGTGGTAGACGTGGATGGCGTCCAGCTTCATAAGGGTATCGCCCAGAGTCAAGACCTCATGGTTGAGGGCGGCGAAGTCCTTGAAAAGGCGGCGGTCGCGGATGGTGCCGTCGCGGTAGATGACGGAATCACGGAAGCCCTCGCCCTCGGTGTCGGAGCTGCCGGGGCATACCAGGTTGAACCAGGACAGCGCCTTGAAGCCGTAAGCCAGGTAACCGTAGACGTTCCAGCGCATCTCGTCGATATTCGGCATACGGATGCCGTTCCAGGCCGAGGCCTGGGGGAACGCGTGGGTACGGAGACGGCCGTTCTCCAGCGCGACGCGGCGGATGACCTCCATATCGGCGAAAATGGAGAGGGATGTGCCGTTCATGTGGAAGGGGTAGAAATCGTGGGACAGATACTCGATGCACTCGCTGTCCGCTTCACGGACGAAGCGGGAGCAGTACTCGTAGTAGCTCCCCTCCATGACGGCCTCCCCTACGTAGCTGGGGAAGAGGTTGACGAAGGGGTACCGCTCTCCGTCCGCCTCGCGGTAGGCGCGGATACATTGGCCTACGGCGGGCAGAGCGTTGCCCCGCGGCTCGTCTACAAGGTGATACCCGATGCAGTGCGTCTTACCTTGGGCAAGCTCGATGGCCTGACGGCGGCCGTCCTCGCTGAGTCCTCCGTTCATGAGGTACAGCATATCTCTGGCGGCGTACTCCCGCTCCACACGCTCGGCGAGCTCGGCGTTACTCAGGGTGCCGCCGAAGGTCATGGGGAAGATATTGAAATTCAAGCCGGCTTCATGCATTTGATCCAATTGGTATTCAAAGCTGTCGATCTCGAACGGGTAGAAGGATACCCAAGAGCCGATAAGGAATTGATGATGAGTGTGCTTTTTCATATGCATAACCTCTGAATGGTACATGTATTGTCTATTGTCGGTTCCCTTGCTCTTGCGGATGGCGACGGATCAGCGGGGCGTTCCCGTTTCGGGATCCACCAGGCGCTCGACGGTCTCGCCCCAATCGTAGCGCACCTCCTCTCCGTTGATCAGGTAACGGGCGGGGTACGGCGTCTCCATCCAATCCAGGGGGATCAGCTCGTCGGCTTGCAACGCGCCCTTAGCGTAGGCGCGACGGAGATCCTCCTGCTCGGACTCGCTCGGAACGCCGGGCTTACAGGAGACGAACAGGGGCGAGCCGCTCTTCGAGAGCAGATCCAGCCATTGGCGGTTGTATTTCCAATCAATGAGTCCCATGATGCCCACGCAATCGGCGTCGGCGGAAAAGAAGGCGTTATTCTGTACCGAGCGGAAGGCCAGCGTATTCACGCCCATCTTGAGGGTACGCTCCCATTCGCGGCCGCTGGTATCGTCGCCCGTGCGGTTGGCGTGATGGATGCCCGCGCAGAGGTGACCCATCACGTTACAGCCCAGAATGACGGCGTTGCCGGCCGATTCGCGGATGGCGGTATGGAAGCCCTTGATGATCTCGGCGGTGGTCTTGGTGTTGTCGTAGAAGCCCCACGTTTCGCTGTCATCGGCAGGGAAGCGGCTCATCTTGAAGCCCCACTTGCCGAAGATGTCGTAGCAGGAAAAGTCATGCTTGATGAGGGTGTAGCCCCAGCCTACGAGACGCTCGGTGGTCTTGCGGACATAATCCAGCACCAAGGGGTGGGAGGGGTCCAGTACCTTGGAAATTCTTTGGCTGTAACACGCCTCAGGAAAGCCCTCTACGTATCGCTCGCCCCTCTCACCGTTGATGAGATACCGCACCCAAATGCCGGGGCGAACACCCATCGCAGCCATCTCCTTTGCCAGGCGAGCCATATCGGGGAACTTTTCATTTCCTCTGTCCCACGGGGCGTCTGTACTATGAAGCTGCCAGCCATCGTCGATGACCATGTAGGGGGGATTCTGCGCATCGCGGCAGAGGTCAGCGACCAGCCTGGTATCGGCCAAGATCTCCTCGCGAGAGCTCTTTCCGTAGGCGTAGTACCAGTTGTTGGAGCCGTAGACGATGTGATCGGCCAGCAGGGGCGCGGGGGACATCACGCGGCAGAACTGTTGTAGGGCGCGGTAGGCGCTCATATCGGTATAAGCGGCGGTATAGACCGTGGCGCAATCCAGAACACGGTCTCCGAGGAAAACGGGAGCGGCGCCCGAGCGGAGATCCAGCGTCAGCGTGATTCCGCCGCGGTCGCAATTCCACAGGGCGAAGCAGTTGGGAAGGACACCCACGCCAAAGCACTCGGTCTTACGGCCGGCGTACTCGCGGAGGCTGTCCGAGCCGTTGGAGATTGCCATGTACCAGGGCAGATTGCGGTCGGGATCAATGCTGCGCCAGTGTAGCTTGCCGTAGCCGCGCTCCCAGGTGTCACCCATGACTTTTACGTCGCCCTCGATGGGCTGCTCCCAGCGCATACGGATGAAGCGGACGCCGTGCTCGCGGCTTTGGAGGAGGACGCGCAGGCCTTGCCCGTCGTCGGTGAGCTCGTAGCGGATACAGCCGCCGTCAAAGGTCAGATCGGAATGCAGATTCACCTCGCGGTCGGCGAGGATCACAGCGGTTTGGTTGGGTATGCGTATTTTCATGGTGAATCTCCCTTCTGTAAGGTCACACCGGTACAGCGGCTGTGGAGGTAGCCGCATTCCGCAGGGCGGTGGCGGTGGTGACGGTGTATTCTTGGACGTCGGAGAAGACCTCTCCGTCGATCTGGAGCGCGGTGGGACGGTCAAAGCGGACGTGGATATGGTGTCCCTTGAACATAGAGACTACCTTGGTCGCCTTGACGTGCGTTCCCTTAAAAATGGAGGGGAAGAGGAGCAGGGTACGGATTTTGGATGGACAGCGCATGACCATGAGGGAAACGGTTCCGTCGGGGTTCATGCGATCCTGGGCGGGGGCGCACATCATGCCTCCGCCGAAGAAGCGCCCTAGCATGGTGGGGGTCATCCAAACGTGGCGGAATTCGTAGGTCTTGCCGTCCACGGTCACGGTGGCGCGGGTTCTCTTGTAGGCGTACAAAAGCCCCTTCAAGGCCGCGGCGGTATAGTTGATGGGCTTACCTGTCTTTTTGCGGACGCGGTCACCCTCCTCGCAGACGTAGCCGTCGATACCATAGCCGACGCCGTTGATAAAGGTGTGGGTTTCTCCGTTGAAGTGGATCCTGGGCAGATCGGTGATGTAGGGCGTGAGCAGGAAGGGGCGGTCATCTCCGGTTTTCCCCAGGTCATGGAGAAAGTCGTTTCCGGTGCCTGCGGGGAAGTAGTAGATGTCCCGCTCGGGATTCTCGCCGCCCAGCTCGTTGACGAAAAAGCTGAGGGTACCGTCGCCGCCCGTGATGATGGGGATCACGGAGGGATCCAATTCGCGCAGAAAGGCGCGCTTGTCCGGAATATCCAGAAGGCTACGGTATTCCACGGGGCAGTTCTTCAAAATTTCGGTCAGCTTGTGGGCTTTGTTTTCGCCCGTACCGGTGGAGGAAAGGGGATTATACAGAACACAATAGGCTTTTGGGGAAGTCGTTGGATTCATGGATACTCGGTTCTCCTTTCGGTTCCGTGAAAGCATTCTGTTCAAATTATATCATGCTTTAGTAAAAAAGTCAATACAGAATCTCTACATTTGACCGAAAATGACCTATTTTTTGAAAAAAATATGTACAATCTTGGCATATTTTCTAATTGACAGCGTACAGTACATTATGATATAATAAACTATAATAAATAGGAAAGAAATGAACGAAAAAATTGGTATGCAAGGAGGATGAAATGACCGAGCTGTGCAAAAAGATCAAGGAGGCGTTTCTGTCGGTGTTCCCTGTCACCGCGATCGTTTGCCTCTTGAATCTGACCCCTCTTGTGCACTTTACCGGGCTGGAGATCGGGGTGTTTCTCGTGTCCGCCGTGTTCCTGATCCTGGGGATCGGCTTGTTCAGCATGGGCGCGGATATGGCCATGTCGCCCATGGGCGAGCACATGGGCGCTGGTCTGACCAAGTCAAAAAAAGTACTGCTTCTGATCCTGGTTTCCTTTCTGATGGGTTTGTTCATTACCGTGGCCGAGCCCGATCTGACCGTTTTGGCAAACCAGGTCAAGGAGGTCATCAACGGAACGCTGCTCATCGTAGCGGTGGGCGTGGGCGTGGGGATATTCTTGGTGCTGTCGGTCATGAAAATGGTGTTCCATAAGCCGCTGTCCTCCCTGCTGCTGTATTTCTACATGATCCTGTTCGCCCTCTCCGCCGTGGTCATCGCTACGGGAAACAGCCGGTTTTTGCCCATGGCCTTTGACTCGGGCGGCGTGACCACAGGCCCCATCACCGTCCCCTTCATCATGGCGCTGGGCGTCGGTATTGCCGCCACGCTGGGCGGTAAGGACGTCAGCGAGAACTCCTTCGGTCTGATCGCCATGTGTTCGGTCGGCCCCATTCTGGCGGTCATGCTCTTGGGCGCGACGGTAGACGGGGAGATCGCCTACCATGTTCCGGATTACGCCATTGAGCACGGGCTGGGTATGGCGCTGGTGGACAAGATCCTGCATACGCTCAAGGAGGTGGGGATCGCGCTGGGGCTGATCGTGGCCTTCTTCGCGGTGCTCCAGGTGACCCTCCTGAAGCTCCCGGGAAAGAAGCTGGGGCAGATCGCCGTGGGTATTGGCTACACCTTCCTTGGCCTGGTGATCTTTCTGACCGCTGTTTCGGTGGGCTTCATGCCCATCGGCTATAAGCTGGGTGTGGAGCTGGCCTCCAATCATCCCGCGCTCCTGGTGGGAGGCGGCTTCATTTTGGGTATGGTGGTCGTGCTGGCCGAGCCTGCCGTCCACGTGCTCAATAAGCAGGTGGAGGACATCACCGACGGCAGCGTCAGTAAGAAATCCATGATGATCGCCCTGTCCGTGGGTGTGGGTATCTCCATTGCGCTGTCCATGCTCCGCATCGTTTTCGATTTCTCCATCCTCTTTTACGTCATCCCCGGCTATCTCATCTCCTTGGGGCTGTCCTTCTTCGTCCCCGGTATCTATACCGCGATCGCCTTTGACTCGGGCGGAGTCGCCAGCGGCCCCCTGACCTCGGGCTTTATTCTGCCTTTGGCGGTGGGCGCTTGCTGTATGCTTCAAGGCGAGGCCAGTGTTATGGCAGATGCCTTCGGTATCGTGGCCATGGTCGCCATGACCCCGCTCATCACCATCCAGCTCCTCGGCTTCCGCGCCGTGGTTCATAAGAAGGTGCGCGACCGTATCGCCATGAAGCGCATTCTGGCGGCGGACGATGAGCAGATCATCCGATTCATGTAAAGGGAGGTTTCACGATGAAAATACAGCCTACATTCCATGATGCGCCCATCGCGCCCCGCAAGCTCAAGCTGCTGGTAACCGTTGTCAACCGCGAGAAGGCCGAATTTTACATGGACTTTATCCAATCCTTTGAGGTCAATTTCCAAGCCTCCATGGCCGCTCATGGCACCGCCAGCCAGGAGACGTTGCGGCTTCTGGGCTTGGGCGAGTCCAATAAGACCGTTATTTTCAGCATCATCCGCGAGGATATGTGCGATAAAGCTCTGTCTGCGCTGGAGCAGAAGTTCAGGACCATCAAGAACGGCAAGGGCATCGCCTATACCATCCCCATGACGGGTACCATCGGCGTGGCCATCTACCGTTTCCTTTCCAATACCGTGGTCTGATGATTTCATACAAGGAGGAGCCTATCCATGAATTTTGAACACGAAGTGATTTTCTGTATTGTCAACGCAGGCTATTCGGATGCCGTTATGGACGCGGCGAAGGAATACGGCGCGCGGGGCGGCACGGTCATTCACGCACGCGGCACCGCCAACAGCCTGGCTGAGAAGAAGTTCGAGATCCCCGTATCGCCCGAGAAGGAGATCGTCATGATTCTGATCCCCTCGGAGATCAAGGAGGACGTTCTTCACGGGCTCTACCGCGCGGTGGGACTCAAGACCCCCGGTCAGGGAATCGCATTCTCCCTGCCCGTGGATGCCGCTGTGGGACTGGTCAGCGATGCCGATATCGCGTCCGACGCCAAATAAGCTTTGAGACGGGGAAAACCGAACGGCCTGCCATTCGGTTTTCCCTTTGTATATGTATCGTAATACTCATCCTCGATCCAAATCTTGAAAGCGAATCCGTTCTATCAAGGATTGGTATAAAACTTGACAAATTCGTCAGAAGGTGCTATAATAGCTATCATCAACGAAATCACCGAAGGGAGGCCGCCATGCTCGCTCCGTCTGTCCCATCCTATACGCTGTACCGCAAGACCGTCAGCCGTATGGGCTGGTCTATGTTGCTTTTTATCGGTCTGTTCAATGCCTGCAGCTCCATCTCCGTCCTGGCGGATGTGATCGGAGTCCTGCTTGAGCCGTCAGCGCTGTCGGGAGTCCTCACGGCTCTGAGCGGTATTCTCTCGGCAGTTCTCTATATGGTTCCTTTTTTTGTGACGGGAATATTCTACTATTTCCTCTCACGCCGCGATCCCGTTCGGCGAGCCTGCTGTGAGGTGAAGCTTCCGCGGGAATTCCCTCTGTGGATCCTTGGGGGAATGGCGGTTTTGACCGCGGGAGCCTACGTTAACTCTTGGTTTTGCTCCGCTATTGGCTATACCTTTCCCGGGGAACTGCTCTCGTCCGAGACCTACGATGATCCCGCGGCGGTGATTCTGTACATGACCGTGGCGCTGGCGCCCGCTTTGGCGGAGGAATTCCTGTTCCGCGGGGTGTTCTATGAGAATCTTCGCCCGTTTGGCCGTACCCAGGCGATCATTCTGAGCTCGCTTTTGTTCGCGCTCATGCACCAGAATATCGCCCAACTGTTTTACACCTTCGTGGGCGGTATCCTCATGGCGCTCATGTATGAGCGGACGGGCTCCATCTGGTGCAGTGTATTCTTCCATATGTTCAACAACGAAATGGCGGTGATCTACGAGCTGCTCTACTACCGCGCGGGCGGGGAAGCGATCTCCCCGTATCTGACCCTGCTTGAGGCGGTCGTGTTCCTTCTGGGTGCGGTCAGCTTGGTCGTTTTGATGGTATATGAGCGCCGCTCGCAGAGCCGCGCCGGTATGCCGGGCGACGCAGATGCTCCGGCGGTTGAGGCCTATGATGAGCCGCTGTCTTCCTCGGCGGCACTGAAGGGCGCGCTGTGCCCGGGTATGGTGGTCTTTACGGCGGTGACGGTGGGAGGTATGCTGATTACTTGGCTGGGATTGGCGCTTGTGAACGGAGGGATGATGGGATGAACCGAGAGGCTACGGAAAACACCGGGCTGTTCAACGCTGCGGACGAAGCCTACATGCGGATCGCGCTGGAGGAAGCGCGCCGCGCCGGGGAGGCCGGCGACGTACCCGTTGGAGCGGTGCTGGTGGAGACGGCCACGGGGAAAATCCTCGCCCGCGGACGTAATACCCGAGAGGTGGCGCAGACCGCGCTGGGGCACGCCGAGCTGAGCGCTATCGCCGAGGGATGCGCGGTATTGGGCGGATGGCGTCTGGCGGATTGTACCCTGTACGTGACGCTGGAGCCCTGTCCTATGTGCGCAGGAGCCATCCTGCACGCCCGCATTCCACGAATCGTCTGCGGCGCGGCTGACCCCGTGGCGGGGGCTATGGGGAGCGTGTGGGCGCTCCATCGGCATCCCGTGGAGAGCAAGCGTACCCTTGTTGAGATGGGGTGCTTGGAGTCGGAATGCCGCGCTATTCTGCAAGATTTCTTCCGTCGTCGGCGGGAGGATGTTTGATCCATCAAGTCAAGAACCCCGCGCCACAGCGGGGGGGTCTTCGGTTACAATTCGATTTTCAGCAGGTCGGTTACGTCCTCCACCACGGCATCGGCGAGCTCCTTGATGAGATCGATCCCGTTTTTCATGGCGTAGGAGCGGAACTCGCGGATCATATCCGCGTCGTTGACGTTGTCGCCCACAGCGATCACGTCGTCGAAGCGTCCGCCAAAGTGCTCCATGACGCGGTAGAGTCCCTTGGCCTTATCCACGCCGCAGGGAACGATGTCGATGCAGGTTCCGTTTTGCAGGGGATTGAGCCATTTGCCATAGTGCTCGCGGATGCGCTCCACCATTTCAGCCGATTCAGCCTCGGTTGGTAAACTGACGCTGATCTGATTGAAATACGCAGGAGGAGTCAGGTCTTCCGCCAAAATAATGCTTTGGGAAGTGACCCACGAGGGGGCGTCCTCCTTCCGGGCAACCACGCAGAGATAATTCTCGCCGTTGAGGTGGACGTATTTGCATCCCCCGGCCAGCAGACTTGCGGCGAACTGCGGGACGGACACCGTCTCACAGCGCGCTTCGTAGAACACGCGCCCCTCGCCGTCGGTGATGTATCCGCCGTTGCAGGATGCGAAGAAATCCAGCTCCAGCATAGGGTACCGCTCACGGAGCTCCCACAGGAAATCCCGACCGCGGCCGCTGATAATGCCGAACCTATGGCCTGCGGCGCGCCAGGCGCGGATGGCGGCGCATTTCGCCTCGCCGATGCCGCCCTGGGTCAGGGTGCCGTCAAAATCACTACCCAAGATCTTCATACGGACAACTTACAGCTTGCAGGTGTACTGCTTTTCGATCTCGGTCTGCGCGAAGGTCTGACCGTCGGGCAGGATGACCTCAAAGGCCATTTCGGTGTTCTCGGGAATGGCTACGTCCAGCGTCAGCTCGCCGTCCTGCTTCTTCCAGGAGACCGAAATAATGCCGTGGGGCGTGGGAACGGTACCCTTTGCCCAATCCAGACCGTAGCAATCCACGTTGGGACGGATCCGTACCGATTTGTAGCCGTCTGCGGTGGGGTATACGCCCAGCACCATAGCCGAGAACTCATAGATGGGCGCCGAGCTCCAGCCGTGGCACTCGCTGCGGGGCGAGTCGGGATTCTCGCACCAGGTGGTACAGTGGAGATCCAGCATGGTTTCCCAACCCTGAAGCTGCTTGGGCGCGTACTCGTTGTAGCGACCCGAGAGCTCCAGCGCGCGGAACATGTAGTAGTTCATGGAGAAGGAGCAGACCGCCACGGGTACGTGACCGTCGAAGGTACGATCCATCAGCGCTCCGGCCTCCTCGCCGGTCACAGCGCCCGACAGGATCGCCCACACGGTGGTGTGCTGGCTGAACTCACGGACGTGCGGGGTGTTGCGGAACAGGCCTACCTCCTCATCATAGCAATGCTTCTTGACGTTCTCGATCACCAGCGCGGCGCGGGCGCGGTAATCGGCGGCAGTACCGGGACGGCCGATGGTCTCGCACATCTCGGCGGCGGCGTTCAAGCCGGCGGCATACATGAGAGAGGTCACCGTGATGGGCTCGGTGAATCCACCGTTGGGAACGCCGGCCTCCCAACCGGGCACCCAGTCCACGTAGTGCCAGTACGGAGTCACGCCAACCAGACCGTCCTCGGTCAAGTAGGAGGCAAAGCCCTCCAGGGCGCGGTCAACGGTACCGGACAGGGAACGAACGCGGGCGATCTCGGCGGAGGTGGAGCCGGTGTAGCGCAGGTAATCGCGGAGCATGAGGATCCAGAACATGGTGAAGTCGGGGATGACCTGCACGCGGGTGGACGGGTAGTTCGCCTGGATCATACCGTCGGTGAGCTGGGAGTGGGAGAAGTCGGTGATAGACTTGAAGGGCATACGGTAGTCGGCGCTCATGCGCATGGTGAAGAGCATCTCCAGCGCGCTGTCCATGTCGTACTGCTGCTGCTCGTAGTAGGGGCAGTCCACGTACATTTCGTGCATACAGCAAAGAACCGTATTGCGGCTGATGTCCCACATCTGATTGTAGCGGGGATTGGAGCACTCAAACACGCCGGCCTTATCCAGCGGATAGTGGTAGAAACGATACGTGAATTCCTTCAGCTCGAAATCGGGATCCTCGAATTCCACGCGGACGAAGCGGAAGGAACGGTACCAGAAGGGAACGAACACCTGCTCCTCGCCTGTGGCGATCAGCGTATCGCAGGCGCCGTCGATCAACGCGGTCGGGTCATCGTACGCGTCGCGGCGAGCCTTGTAGCGGTTTCCGCGCTCGTTTTGGACGGTATAGCACTCGGCGTATTCGAGACGCACCTTGGTGCCGGCCTTGGCCTTGAAGACGAAGCGGATCTTGGCCGTGGTGTAGTTGACGGAGTCGAACTCAACGAAGCCGTCGCCCGAGCGAACGGGCTTCATGTCGCGGGCTTCCTCGGTCTCCATCTGCGGGAGGGGACGGGGGGTCATGATGTAGTGGCGGTTGTTCTGACCGTAGGTATTATAGTTTCCTTTCTCCAGATCGATCGGAAGGAACGGGATCACCGCAACGGGCGTAGCCTTGGAGTCACCGTTCCAGGATTCGAAGGGAGGAATGGAATCGTGAACGTGACGTCCCTGCTCCAGCACGCAAGCGTCCTCGCGGGCGCAGCTCCAGGTCTCATCGGTTCCGATCACCGTAGTTTCGCCGTTGGCGGTGAGCTTGCCGTCAAACCAGAAGGCAGGCTGATTCTTGCGGTATACCGAGTCGAAAATATTGCTGTCCGCCGCCAAAACCTTGGCGAACAGCGTATTTTTGCCCTCGCAGAGGTAGGGGGTGAGATCCTCGGTCTCATAGAAGGTGAGGTAGGAGGAGCTCTGGCAGGGACCCTCAGAGACCAGATGGCCGTTCAGATAGAGCTGGTAGCGGGCGTCACCGCACATGGAGGCTTGGAGGGAAGCGCCGGCGGGCGCGTCAAACTCCTTGGAAAAATAATAAAACTTGGACTCCAACGGATACTCGTTAGCGCGAATCCAAAAACTCATAGAAACATCCTTTCTCGCAGGAATGCTGCGGGTGAATTTGGTGAAAATACCATAAACTATTATACCTGTTTCTTGCGATTTTGTCAATGATTTTTGTGAAAAAACAGGAAAAAATCACCGCCGAGTGACACTTGACGGTGATTTTTCTATGTGCTTGACGATGAACGGGTATGAGCCTAAATGGACGCGAACCGATCAGACCATAGCGGCGACCATGTCCTCGACCCACTGAACCAGCTCGCCCTGGAGCTCGTCGGTCAGCGTACCGCCAAACATCAAGAAGCCACCGAAGCTGATGACCTTAACGCCGACCAGATTGGTGCCGGCGGTCTTAATGATCTCAGCGACCTTATCGGCGGTTGCCTGATCGCCGTCCACCAGCAGAGCCACGTTGCGGGCGCGGGTCTTGTTCAACTCAGCGCAGAAGCGGCGAACCTCGTCGGAGATCTCGCCCTTAGCGGACAGACCCAGAATGACGATAGGCTCCTTATCGCAAGGATACTCGGGGGGGAATTTGTTGCTGGTTGCGTTAACGGGCAGACCGTACTTGTCTGCGATCACCTTAGCGAACTGACCCATACCTTTCTTCTTGGAATCGTACAGAACACGCATTCTAATTGCCATAATAATTTTCCTCCTGAATCATCGGTATAAGCTCCGTCGCGCGGGCGTTATCCGTTATTTTTTATATTATACCATAAATTTGAGAAAAAAGAAAGAGTTTTTTGAAAGAAATGTATATTTGTAGGAAGTACCAAAATTTCAATATCAAATAAGGGCATAATGACGGGAAATCTGTGCGCATACGGGTGAAATCCCGTCGAAATGCTGTCCGATAGCGTAACGGCGCAGAATACCGCGGAAAAGTGGCTTTTTACTTCCCTTAATTATACTAAATTTTGATTTAGTATAATTTTATATATATTGATTTTTACTTCCCTTTGTGCGGCCTTTTACTCAAATTAGATGATTTTGGAAGACGTTATCAAAATCAAATACATTGTCTTTAGATTGGTTAAAGAGATGTATAAACAGATGCGTTCCGCAAGGATGCGATGATTACTCCACACCCCCACCCCGCTTCGCGGGTTGATCAAGTTGCACCGAGGCTGTGCCTGGTTGTTTGGTGGCTTGCAACTTGAACATGGGTTTTCACACCCCTTCGGTTCATAAAAAATAAAGACCATGCCGTTGACATGGTCTTTATTTTTGGTGGAAACGAGGGGGCTCGAACCCATGACCTCACGGATGTGAACCGTGCGCTCTAACCAGCTGAGCTACGCTTCCGAACGGATGATATTATAGCACACTTGATTCAAAAAGTCAAGAGGTTTTTGAAAAAAAGTCTAAAAATATTTCACGGCTTCATGCGGTGCTTCCCCGCCCTCTGTTTGGGGAGGGCGGGGTGAGCGGGCGCCATGCCGCGCGGCGGAATGGCGGATTACAGGTCGATCTGGGGCAGACCGGCAAATCCCACGGCCAAATCGTCGTCGGTGGGGACGTAGTCGGTCATGACACCGTTGTTGAACTTCTCGTAGGCGACCATATCGAAGTAACCGGTGCCCGTCAGACCGAAGAGAATGGTCTTCTCCTCGCCAGTCTCGCGGCACTTGATGGCCTCGTCCATGGCGACGCGGATGGCGTGGCTGGACTCGGGCGCGGGCAGGATACCCTCTACGCGGGCGAAGTACTCGGCCGCCTCAAATACCTCGGTCTGCTTGACGGTGGTAGCCTCCATAAGGCCGTCATGGTAGAGCTGGGAGAGGACGGGGTTCATGCCGTGGTAGCGCAGACCGCCCGAATGGTTGGGGGCGGGGATAAAGCCGCTGCCGAGGGTGTGCATCTTGGCCAGGGGGCAGATCATACCCGTATCACAGAAGTCGTAGGCGAACTTACCGCGGGTGAAGCTGGGGCAGGAGGCGGGCTCAACGGCGATGAAGCGGTAATCAGCCTCGCCGCGGAGCTTTTCGCCCATGAAGGGGGCGATCAGACCGCCCAGGTTGGAGCCGCCGCCGGCGCAGCCGATGATGATGTCGGGCTTAATACCGTACTGATCCATAGCGATCTTGGTCTCCAGACCGATGATGGATTGGTGGAGCATGACCTGGTTCAGGACGCTGCCCAAAACGTAGCGATAGTTACCGAGGTTCCCTGCCGCCTCGACAGCCTCGGAAATGGCGCAACCCAGAGATCCGCCGGTACCGGGGTGCTTTTCCAGGATGGCGCGACCCACAGCGGTGGTTTCGGAGGGAGAGGGGGTGACCTGCGCGCCGTAGGTACGCATGACCTCACGGCGGAAGGGCTTTTGCTCGTAGCTGACCTTGACCATGTAGACGCGGCAGTCCAGACCCAAATAGGCGCAGGCCATGGACAGAGCGGTACCCCACTGACCGGCGCCGGTCTCGGTGGTCACGCCGTCAAGCCCCTGCTTCTTGGCGTAGTAAGCCTGGGCGATGGCGGAATTGAGCTTGTGGGAGCCCGAGGTGTTGTTTCCCTCGAACTTGTAGTAGATCTTGGCGGGGGTCTTCAGCTTCTCCTCAAGACAGTAGGCGCGCACCAGGGGAGCGGGGCGGTACATCTTGTAGAAGGAGCGGATCCCCTCGGGGATCTCGACGTAGGGGGTGGTGTCGTCCAGCTCCTGCTTGATGAGCTCGTCGCAGAACACGGGGCGCAGATCCTCATAGCTCATGGGCCGGAGGGTCTCGGGATTGAGCAGGGGGGCGGGCTTATTCTTCATGTCGGCGCGGAGGTTGTACCATGCCTTGGGCATATCGGCCTCGCTGATATAGATCTTATAAGGGATCTCTTTCTTCATTTCTTGTGCGCTCATGGTGGATTCTCCTTTTATTTTAGATTACGGTAATCATATGTGAGATAGGGGCTGTACCAAACAAAAAGCCCCGCACAAAGCTTGACGGCTTTGTTTCGGGACGAATCTGAAAAATCCGCGGTACCACCCAAATTAAGGCTGACGTGCCTTCACTCTCTGCATACGGGTATATGCCGCGCGGGGTAACGGGCGCGCATCCCGTCAGGCGCTACGTTCTGAGGCCTTGCGGCGCAGAATTTCGTCCTGCCCTCGGAAGTCCATTCACAGGCGTTCCCCGCCGCCATCTCACCGCCGGCAGCTCTCTTGGGAGGAGTGGTTCCTGCTACTCTTCTTCGTCTTGGGTTTCATTGAATGGATGTATTATAGCACATCTATCTCGGTTTGTCAAGGGTTTTTCGCATTTTTTGTATGAGTTTCTCGCTTCTTTCTGCCCCTGCGGAGGATGATCGATGAAACGGAGGACACGAGATATCGGTTCGCTTGCGTATCTCGTGTCCTTGGATGTCCTATCTTGTATCTTCCCTCACACCTCGTCGGCTCGATACATGCAGATGGGGAGCGGGAACCAGGCTTTTGCCAGGGGAGAGGCGTTCTCTCTTATGGGAGAGAACGGCGAGAACAGGCAGGCGATGGCGTCCAGATGAGAGAGCTCGTAGTCCACGGGCTCGCTGTCGGGGATGACGGTAACCAACGGACGGCCGTTCCGAACGGTCAGACGGAGCCGCTCGTCGCGGGCGTATCCGTGAATGAGGAGGGCGATACTGCCGTCGGGGATGGAAGCGTAGGTCAGTTTCAGCGCGAGGAATGCTTCGGTAACCAAACGGTAGTCCAGTACGTTGAAGAACATAGCCACACCCAGATGCAAGCTTTCGGCCACGGGCGCGAGCGCGTTCACGTATGCGGCTTGGTAAGGAGGCACGTCGACACGAAAAGTACCGCCGATGTAGTCGTAAAGGGCGCGCAGACAATCCATAAAGATCTCGTCACGGGCAACGCGGATTTCGGAGATCATATTGCCGTACACTTGAATCGCGTAGCCGGCAAACCCGTTTTCGTCGGTCAGCGCCAGGAGCTTACCGTACCAGGAGTGGGCGATATCCAGATAGGCCTCGCGAGGACGGGTGGGGACAACGACATTTTGCGCGTTCAGCGTCAGAATATCATCGATCAGCGGGTCGGCGGGATCGGTGATGACCTTGACCTCATAGCGCGCGGGCGCATCGTTGAACAGGTGGTGGATATTCTGGGCGGAAACCTCAAAGGTGTAGAGAGGGCCTGCCTTGTCGTAGCCGAAATATTGATAGCGCTGACGGCGGCCGCCCAGCGTGGAGAGCGCAATGCCGTCGGCGACCATATCCGAAAGCGATTGGTTCATGGCGAGCTTCATGTATCCCTTCTTGCGGTGGTCGGGGTGGACGGCTACGTTTCCGATACCGCGGCAGGGGATGCGACGGCCGCAGACCGTAAGCTCGTGGTCATAAGCGCCCACGGCGGCTACCAGAGCGCCGTCCTCGTCCACGACCACGTAGTTGGAATCCTGGGGGCGGTATTCCTCGCGATAGCACTTAGGGAGAATCCCGGGAAATTGATGCTCGGGGTCGGTAAAATTGAAGCTGAGATTGAGAAGCTCCATTAACTCGTTACAAGACAAATGGTTTCCTCTTCCGCAGTAAAGTGATTGTTTCATAGGGTATAGCCTCCACGTTTGGTTAAAATGTGAATCCGACTTGATACTCGGCCGTAGCGGTCGCGTGATTCAGCTCGCAGGCATAGCCGTGTTTGAACGCGGGCATATGATCCATATACACGCGGGCATTATCGGTCAGCGCGAACACGCGCAGGGTGTAGGACTTGGCGTAGCCCATGCGCTTGAGGGAGATCTGCCAGCCGTTGCCCAGGCTGAATTGGTCGGCGATCTTTTGGCCGTCCAGGAAGAGCTCGGCTATACTGCCGTCGTAATCGAGCTCCAGCACGACGTCGCTCGCCGTCTCGGGGTAGACGCCGGGCGTCAGGGTGAATTCCTTCATCAAGGGGTTGGAGGACAAGGGCTCGGCGCGGAGGGACAGCGCCTCGGCGGGGCAGGTCAGCGTGTACTCGGCAAACCCCTCGCCGCCCTTGGGATCGGGGTAGATCCGCAGGGGGGTATCTTCGGTGACCGTGAATACCAGCGTATTTTCGTCGCGGGTATAGGGCGCCTTGCAGATCACCAGGTAGTCCTTCCCTCCCACTGTCACCTTGGATGCGTTCAAGGAATCCGCCTCCGACAGGGTGAGGATCTCGGCGTCCGCGGTATCGCCCACGGTGTTGTAGACGGGCGCGCGGTCGGTAAAGAACACGTAGGTCTTGCCGTTCAGCTTGCAGAGGGGCTGGGCGTTGGAGGAGATCAGCGTACCGTTCCCCATGGGCATCCCGAAGGGATAGATACCGTAGTCTCCGCTTGCAAAGGTCATCTCGGGGAATGTGATCTCTCCGTCCGCTGTGGAGACCGTGATGGCGCGGGTGTGGGCGGCGGTTTCGTAGTTGCGGACGTGATTGCCCACGAACAAAAAGCCGCTTTTCCCGTTGGTGCGCCAGCAGTAGCGCAGATGCTCCAGATCATCGGGATCCTGCGGATTGTCGGCAGGCATGACCGCGGGCATGGTCGCCAGAGCCTCGCCAAAGTCGCGGAGGAAGGTGAAGGTACGGCGCAGTGTGCGGTAGACGGGAGAGATCTTTCCGTAGGCGCCGATGGGCGCTTGAAAATCATAGTTGAGCTCGGGGCACTCGGTTCCGCCGGTGGCTTCGGATTCCTGGAGATCGTATCCGGGGTTGATGCCGCCGTGGTACATGTAGATGCCGGGCAGGACAACGCCCGAGCCCAGCTTGGTGTTGAGCAGGGCGCCCACGTCATCGGGGAGCAGAGCGGGACGGCGGCGGAAGGTGGGCTGGACACCGCCTCCGATCTCGGCGCAGGTGAAGGGGATCCCCTTGGGAGCCGCCCATGACTCCTCCATCTCCGCCGGGGAGAGGGTGCGGGTCACCTTGTCGATATCCCGGATGTGGCTGAAGATATAGCAGGAATTGGGAGGCATTTTGGTCAATCGACCGTCCCAGGGGGCGTCGGCGTAGCTGCCGAACATGGGGAGGCAATCACCCGTGAAATGCCCCTCGCACTTGGTCGCGGTGCGGATGGGAGCGGTGATGCCCAGCTCGGCGGCCAGTGCGACCAGCGCGTTGATGTGGTTGTCCCCGCACTCCTCGCCCGGGATCACGTACTCGTTTTCATACTGGATGATCGCGATGCTCCCGCCGATATGCTCCTTGATCTCGGCGGCCAGCGCCGTCCAGTAGCTACGGACGCGCTCCATATAGTCGGGGTGGTTGGAGCGGAGATGGCGGTACTCGCGGCAGAGCCACTCGGGAAATCCGCCGTGGCGGACTTCACCGTGGCACCAGGGGCCGATCCGCAGGCAGACGGCCATGTCCTCCTCGGCGCAAATATCCAGAAACTTGCGGATGTTGCGCCAGCCTGTGAAGTCAAATTTCCCCTGCTCGGGCTCGTGGTGGATCCACAGGACGTAGGTGGCCACGATGTCCACGCCGCCCGCCTTCATGAGTCGGATGGAATCCCGCCAGCCCGTGTCGGGATAGCGGCTGAAGTGGAACTCACCCATGGCGGGAAGCCAGGGCTTTCCGTCGCGCAGAAGATGGCGGTCATTGTAGGCGTAGGTGTGGTGAGTCATACTCATAAACGGCTCCTTCCCTTCAGCTCCGCTTAGACCGATGCCAAAAATGCGGCGATACGCTCGGCCATACGGTGCGCGCCGGCGTCGCAGGGGTGCAGGCCGTCGGGCATGAACAGCTCTCTCTGGGCGGGGATATCGGGGCAGATACCCGCTGTGCGGTACAGATCCAGCACAGGGAGGGAGTACTCGGCCGCAACGCGGATGATGGCGTCGGCGTAGTCTGACAGGGGCTTACCCGTGTTGGCGCAGGGATGGCTTCCCCCTGCCCGCTGGAGGGGGGTCATGATGACGATGCGGGCGGCAGGATACTTTCTCACCAGCCCGTCAAAGAGATAGTGGCAGGCGCCGATGAAGGTGTCGGGGGTACGGTCGCCCCAAGCGCCGAAGGGGACGTTTCCGTGGCCGTAATCGTTGGTGCCGCCAAAGACCAACACCAGATCCGCATCGTCGGCCATGCCGACAAAGCGATCCACAAAGGCGCCGCCGCAATCGTCGCCGCCGATCTGGCGGGCGAAGCGAGTACCGCTGATGCCGTAGTTGCGAACCTCTCCGGCGCCGACCAGACGGCCGAGAACGTTTTCATAGATGTGCTCGGGAGCGGACACGCCTACGCCTTGCGTAATGCTGTCGCCCAGAACGTTGATGATTTTTCCTTGCAGATTCATAAATATGTGGTTCCTTTCTATATGATGGCGGTGAGGGCGCGCGGCTCACGATCCCTTCTTCATAGCCCAGACCTTGAGGACGGCGGCCTGGGTCTTGGAGTCAATGACCTCGCCCCGCAGGATCATGTCCACCAGCTCGTCCAGAGGGATCTTGACGATCTCCAGAAACTCGTCCTCGTCGGGGGCGCATTCGCCCGCCGTCATGTTCTCGGCCAGGTAGATGTAGAGGATCTCGGACAGGAGGGCGGGGGACGTGGACAGCTCGCCCAGGTCGGTGAGGTCGTCGGTGGTGTAGCCGGTCTCCTCGCGGAGCTCGCGGAGGGCGGCCTCGCGGTGATCCTCGCCGATGTAATCGAATTTGCCCGCGGGAATTTCCAGGGTCACCTGTCCCAGGGCGTAGCGGTACTGGCGGACGCAGACCACTTCCCCCTCGTCGGTCAGGGGCACCACGGCCACAGCGCCGTTGTGCTTGCAGTACTCCCGCATACCCTGCCCGCCGTCGGGCAGATTGATGATGTCCTTGTAGAGGTGGAGAACCTTACCGTCAAAGATGAGTTCGGATGAGGCTTGGGTCTCCTTGAAGTAGGATTCGGGCTTTTGAAAATGCATAACGGTATCTCCTTTTCTCGTGAATGTTCTTCTTTGCTATTATACCTCATTTTTTGAAAAATGTAAAGAATAATCTTGAAATTTTATGAAATATGTGGTAGAATAGGAAGGAATCGTACAGATAAGTACCCGAACAAGGAGAGATACCATGGAAAGATCCGTTCCCGAAGAGCATACCCGCACCGCCGCGCTGGTGGGAGAGGCGGGGCTTGACCGTCTGGCTACCGCGCGGGTGGCCGTATTTGGCATTGGCGGCGTCGGCGGCCACTTGGCCGAGGCGCTGGCGCGGGCGGGCGTGGGGCGCCTTACGTTGGTGGATCGGGACGTGGTTTCCCTGTCCAACATCAACCGGCAGGCGGTCGCCCTCCACTCCACCGTTGGCCGACCCAAGGTAGACGTGATGGCCGAGCGGATCCGCGACATCAATCCTGCCTGCGCCGTGGAGGCGTTTGAGCGGTTCTACCTCCCCGAGACCGCCGAGGAATTCGACTTGACCGCCTTTGACTTCGTGGCCGACTGCGTGGATACCGTGGCCGCCAAGGTGGAGCTGGCGGTGCGGTGCGAGGCGGGCGGCATCCCGTTGATCGCGGCCATGGGCGCGGGGAATAAGCTCCGCCCCGAGCGGTTCCGCATCAGCGACATCGCCAAGACCGAGACCGACCCCCTGGCGCGGGTCATGCGGCGGGAGCTGAAAAAGCGTGGGGTGAAAAAGCTGCTCTGCGCCTGGTCGGATGAGCCTCCCCGCGATTCCAATATCCTCGGCGAGAACGGCAAGCCCGCCCCTGCCAGCATTTCCTTCGTTCCCTCGGCCATGGGGCTTGTCATGGCGGGCGAGATCATCCGCCGCCTTGCGGGTATCGATGGATAAATATTTGCAGAGAGCTGAATATTACGCGCTTCAAGAGGTATTTAGCGTGAAGGTTTTGAGATTCGAAACCTAACGTTGCCGTTTCACGCCCAATCAAAAGATATTTGTGTCGCCGCTGTGCGGCGGAATGGAGATTTATATGAGTCAAGAAAGCTATCAACTTCCCTTTTTCGAGCCGAAGCCCAGAGCGGCGTCGGTGAGCCGCCGGATTCTGCTGATCGTCAATCCTGTTTCGGGGCGCATGAAAACCAAGGCGGGCTTGTTCGAAATTCTGGATGAGCTATACCGCGCCGCGCCCGCAGAGCTCCCCGCGGAGTCTCCGGATGAGTCCAAGACCGCGGCGAAGGCACCCGCCAAAAGCGCGGGGGCGGCTTCCGCCCTGCCCCTTCCCTTCGGTAACGTGACGGCGACCACTCTGGGCGGCGCTCTTGATCCTGACCGTCGGGTCACGGTCGCGCCTACCATGCACCGCGGCCACGCCACCCAGATGGCGGCCTCCGCCCGGCAGGAGGGCTTTGATACCGTGATCTGCTGCGGCGGCGACGGTACCCTCAACGAAACCATCAGCGGGCTTTTGACCATTCCGAAGGAGAGCCGCCCCTGCTTGGGCTACATCCCTGCGGGCAGTACCAACGATTTCGCCGCCAGCATAGGTCTCCCCGCCTCCCTGCGCGGCGCGGCGCGGACGGCGGTGGGGGATCGCGTGACCCCCGTGGATATCGGCGTCTTTGCGCCTACGGAGCGCGATACCTACCCCCCTCGCTACTTTACCTACATCGCCTCCTTCGGCGCGTTCACCGCCGCCTCCTATTCCACCTCCCAGGTGGCAAAGAATATGTTCGGGCACCTGGCGTACCTTGTGGAGGGCGTCAAGGATATCGCCAACCTTCGCCCCATCCACGCCGCCTTTGATCTCTCCAGCGGCCTGCACCTGGAGGGAGATTACGTGTTCGGCGCGGTGACCAATACCACCTCGGCGGGTGGCGTGGTCAAGCTCCCTGCGGATCATGTGTCCTTGTCGGACGGGCAGTTTGAGCTGCTGCTCATCCACCATCCCAAGACCGCGCTGGATATCAACAAGATCGCCACAGCGCTGTGGACTCAAAATTTTGATAGCTGTCCGTTGGTGGATCTTTACCACACAGCGCAGGTACGGATCACCCTGGGTCAACCCCTGTCCTGGTCGCTGGACGGCGAGGAGGCCAAGGGCGGAACCGTGATCGACGTGGGCTGTTTGCCGGGCGCGGTGACCCTGCGGGTGAACGTGTAACCCCGCCACATAACCGCGGCGCGCGGACAAAAGAGGAAAGAAAGGAATCTGAGCCATGAGAGATATTCGTTACCTGACCGACCATTACGATGAAAAGATCAAGCTCATCAACGATTTTGATGCGCCCTTGAATTTCGTGTTTATCACCGACATGCACAACCGCGAGCATTGCCACGCGCCGCTGGAGGCATGGGAAACCTGTATGGGGGATTTTGAGCGGGCGGCGGATCACGTACGTTCCATCCAGTACATCCTGGATCGCTGTCCCGGCATCTCCTGCGTGGTGAGCGGCGGCGATCTGGGCAAATATACCACCGACCCCGTTCTGACCCGCGCGGCCAACCGGGAGGTCATGGATGCGCTGTATGCCTTGAGCGTACCGGTTCATTGCTGTATCGGAAATCACGACAGCTCCGAGTGGCTGGTCGAGAATCCCGACTGCGAGGAGGACGCCATCCTGCCCGAGGAGCTTCACGAGCTCTGCATGAGGTACAACCCCACCAAGGAAAATTACTACTATACCGACCTGCCCGAGCAGGGCTACCGATTGATCTTTCTGAATAGCTGTGACCGTCCCTACCGCCGCGATGCGGAGGGTCGTATGATCATGGACTACCCGCTGGAGATCTCCAACCGGCAGGCTCAATGGCTGGAGCGGGAGGCGCTGGTTACCGATAACCGCATTCTTGTATTCAGCCACGCGCCGGTCAGCAATGAGCATTTGTTCGGTACCGTGGGCAGAGGCGGCGGTTACGTACGCAGTCATGACGATACCCTCAACTCCTCCCGCGTCTGGACGGCTCTGCGGGACTGCCCCCGCGTCACCGCCCTGATCCACGGTCACGTTCATTATGATAATCTGCTGTACCGTGACCGTATGGTGGTCGTGACCACCCTCTCTTCCTACTCGGACACATGGGCGCCGAGTTGCCCTCCCCGCGAGTTCGGGACGATCTCCGAAACCGCCTTTGACGTTTTCTCCATCAAGGAAAATCTGATGAAGATAACCCGCTTCGGCGCGGGATATGACCGCATGGCGACGCTTTTGCGTTGACCGTTTGCCGTTGACCGTTTGCCGTGTATCCCCGCCCATCGGGTTATGGGTTCATAAATTCTTTTAGTTCTTTTAGGTCACCTCTAAAAAACGGGCGCTCTGCCGAACAAAATCGGCGGAAGGGATGTCTTCCATAAAGCAGGTTTTACCTACCGCAACCTTGTAGGGCGGTGGCTTGCTGCCGCCGAAAACAAACGATATATGCAAAGAAAACGGCGGGAGATAAACCCCCGCCCTACAACAAAAGGAGTACGGACAATTTGTTCGTACTCCTTTTCACACGCCTTGCTCTGCAAGGTATAGTGTGTTACACCTTTGAGGTGTACTGTCGGGCGGTGATAAGCCTCCCTTGTGTAAAGGGAGGTGGCTCGCGGCAGGGGTTCCCCGAAGCGAATGAAATGAGCTTTGGGGGTTCGCTGCATAGCGAGTCGGAGGGATTGTAAAAGCAAAATTTTATCGAAAAACAATCCCTCAGTCACCTTCGGTGACAGCTCCCTTTACACAAGGGAGCCTTTAGTTTGTGCGCCCCGAAAGTCCGTCTTCTTTTCCTGACAAGCACTGCTTTTGTGGACACAAAATCGAAGCATATATTCATCGAGTGGACTAATTCACAAATTGATGATATAATATTCTAAAACCCACCTAACATTTCCATAAACGCGCGGACTATATAAGTGAAAGCATTGATCAATCGCTTGGAGAAACAAATGAAAAAAAGAGACTTGCTGAATTTTTTTGATGACAACTTGCTTGATAAGCTATTTGGCTTTTGTTATGCAAGAACAAACGACAGCTACGAGGCAGAGGAACTATGCTCGGATATAATCTATTCCCTCGTTAAAGCTGCCCATAGCGACGGAGAGATTGAAAGCGTATATCCGTTTATTTGGAGAGTGGCTCGTAATGTTTATGCCGATTTTTCAAATAACCGAAGAAAACGCGCGGAAACTATTTATGGAGGCGATTCGGAAGAAATTTTGCTCAGCGTTGCAGAAGAAGACACTTCTGATGATACCGCAGAACTATTAACATCCGTATACCGCAGAATTGCTTTTTTGACAAAAGCATATCGCGAAGTTATGAT
>JAZQXS010000192.1:0-3288 GCA_045633025.1 Eubacteriales bacterium
CGCCCCCCAAAAATCCCCCACCCGCGCAAAGGCCGCGCGCTACGCGGTCTGCGGAAGGGTCTGCCATGTCGCGTCGATCATTTTGTTCGGTCTCACCTTCGTGGGCGCCATCGCCGCCGGGGGTGACGGGAATTTCGCGCCGGCGGTATTCGTGCTGGCGTTTCTGCCCCTGCTCGCCTGCGTACTCTTGGGCTCCTTCTTCAAGAATCAAGAGCTCAAGCTCCGATGCACCGAGCGTACCACCGCTATCTGCGTGGACACCGTCCGCCGCCGCTCGGGAAAGCACTCCCACCGTTACCCCATCGTGGAGTTCGAGGTGGACGGCGTGACCTATACCGCCGAGCTGACGATCTCCTGCTCCCGCGACGCAGTGGGTCAGTTGTTTTCCTTCTATTACGACCCGTTGGAGCCCACCGTGGTACGGGGCGGGTGGAGAGAGTGATTTTCGCGCCCCTCAAAATAGAAAAAATCCCGCCGAACTGCAAAGTCCGACGGGATTTTTTCATATTGAATTACTTCACGGGCTCCATTTTGCGGGAAACAGCCACCGGCTCTTTACCCGGATCCTGTATCCCCGGGATCATCGTCTCTGCCTCCTCCATGGTGCATACCACCCATTCGTCGTATCCCTCCTCGGTTTTCCATTGAGACATAACCAGGTTCAGATAATTCGTGGCAAAGCAGTTGGAATCCTTCACACCCGTATAAACGGTAATTACGTTGTCCCCCGCATAACCACCTCGGTCGTAGGGAGTCCACCGAAAGGCCGAGCCGCACGGATTCTTGACTGTGATCCGCAAACGTCCATTTTCCTTTTCAACGAGGAAATACTCCTTAAAAGCCGCGTCTCCCTGTATGGTGACGAGCGCATTTTCCCGCTCACCGTCAATGACACGGATGCGACAGCAGTTATTGATGCTGAAATCCAAGTATGCCAGCGGCTCGAATTCATAGGTCTGTTCGTGAGTCATGTGATTCTTCATAGCTTCATTCTCCTTTGTTGAGGTAGTGCCCTCCCCAAACAAAACGCCGACGGAAACGTCAAAGAGATCGGCAATGACGGGAAACAGGGTAACGTCGGGAAACCCCACGCCACACTCCCACTTGGACACCGACTGGGGCGCGATCCCGATCCGATCGGCCAGTTGGGTCTGCGTCCATCCGCGCGCCTTGCGAAGGGCTGTGATGATATTACAGAATTGATTCAGGTTATACATGTATTCTTCCTCCTGTCTGTGAGATCATTATACCACAGAATAAGCGCTGATGCAATAACCGCAAAGTTGTAAAGGTAGCAAAAAAAGCCCCGTCAGCGCGGAGCAAAAAATTTCGGTCAAGGTATTGACAAACCGAGCAAAATCGGTTATAATATAAATAACGCAGAGGCCACCAATGACGGTTGCCTTCCCTGTGGCTAACTAAAAAAAGATAACCGCGAAGTTGGAGCTTGGGCGGTTATCTTTTTTTACTGTCATCGTGATGCTCGTCATCATTACGATGTAAGTAAGACAAAATGGCAATCACAATAGCAATGATCTGTAACGAAACGTACACAAAGTCTTGCCATGTCATGTAATCCATATTATCACCTCCCCCCATGCAAGCATCGAGGAAGGAAAAAGCTCCGCTTCCCCGTGGGTTGCACAAGGAGAGCAGACCGCCACTGTGACCGAAGTCAGTGACCTCTACGGGATCTTTCCTCGCGGAAAGTTCCAAAGCATAGTATAGCATACTTGTCAATATTTGTCAACCCCACTCTATAAAAATCCCGCCGAACTGCAAAGTCCGACGGGATTTCATAGTATGCAGGAAGCTTACTGCCCCTTATCCGCCTTACCGGTAATGGCCTTAATGACCAGCAGAGTACCGACCATCAGGAGAATACCGATGGGCAGGCAGATGAGCCAGTTCTGGATAAAGCCTGCGATGATGAAGCAGACGAAGGAAACAGCCGCCACCGTAATGGCATAGGGGAGCTGGGTGGAGACGTGATTGACGTGGTTGCACTGCGCGCCCGCGGAGGCCATGATGGTGGTATCCGAGATGGGGGAGCAGTGGTCGCCGCAGACCGCGCCGGCCAGGCAGGCGGAGATACCGATGACCATCAGCTCGGGCATGGAACCGTCAGCGCCCACCTCAAAGAGGGCGGTGACGATGGGAATGAGGATACCGAAGGTACCCCAAGACGTACCCGTAGCAAAGGACAGACCGCAAGCCACCAGGAAGATAATGGCGGGCAGGAGCATGGTCAGACCCGCGGCGGCGCCCTCCATGAGGTCGTGGACGTAGACGGCGGCACCCAAAGTACCGGTCACACCGTTCAGAGTCCAGGCAAAGCAGAGGATCAAAATAGCGGGAACCATGGCGCAGAAGCCCTTGGGCAGAGAAGCCATCGCGTCCTTGAAGGAGATCACGCGGCGGGCGATGAGGTAAATAGCGGTGAAGATGACCGCAACGGCAGAGCCCAAAGCTAGACCCACCGAGGCGTCGCAGTTGGCAAAGGCATCCACGAAGGAGGTGCCGTTAAAGAATTCACCGGTGTAGAGCATACCCACGACGCAGCAGAAGATCAGGAACACAACAGGCAGAACCAGATCGATCACGCGGCCGCGGGAATTGTACTCAGCCTCCTCGCCGTCCCCCGCGTGCTTCTCACCCTCGGAGAAGATGTCGCCGGACAAAGCATTCCGTTCGTGACGCTTCATGGGGCCGTAATCGAACTTGAGGAAGGTGATGACCAGGATCATCACGATGGTCAGAAGGGAGTAGAAATTGTAGGGAATGGCCTTGATGAACAGGGACAGACCGTTCACCGACACCACCACACCCGCCACAGCGGCAGCCCAGGAGGAAATGGGCGCGATCATACACACGGGAGCGGCGGTCGCATCGATCAGGTAGGCCAGCTTGGCGCGGGAGATATTCTTGCTGTCGGCCACGGGACGCATGACACTGCCCACGGTAAGGCAGTTGAAGTAGTCGTCCACGAAGATCAGCACGCCCAGAGCGAACGTAGCAAGCTGAGCGCCCACGCGGGTCTTGACGTGGCTCTGCGCCCAGTTACCAAAGGCGCGGGAGCCGCCCGCCTTGTTGATGAGAGCCACCATCATGCCCAGCAGTACCAGGAACATGAGGATACCCGCATTCCAGGAGTCAGCCACCGAGGCGATGAAGCCGTCGCTGACAATGGTGGTCAGGGTGCCGACGGGATTGAAGTTGGTGGCCAGGAGTGCGCCAGACAGGACACCGACGAACAGGGAGGAGTAGACCTCCTTGGTGATCAGCGCC
>JAZQXS010000193.1:0-3226 GCA_045633025.1 Eubacteriales bacterium
CGACAGGCGGACGGGAACAGCCACTCGGCGGAGGTGCATCCCGATGAGGGTTGCGCCCACGTCCATGCCCGCGTGCGCCTGAATACGTTCCACAGCCACGGGATCGGTCATGCGCTCCCAGACCGTGGTGGCAAAGGAGCCACCCGCCTTGGGCTGGGGCTTCACCCATACGGGCTCGTAGCCGAACCGCTCGGCGGTGGTGCGCTCCACGATCAGCGCGCGGTTGAGATGCTCACAGCACTGGGCGGCCAGCAGAATGCCGTGCTCGTTCAGAATGGGCGCGATGGCCTCATACAGGGCAACGGCCGCCTCCATAGAGGAGTTCTTGCCGATACGCTCCCCCACCATCTCGGAGGAGGAGCAGCCGACCACCAGCAGTTGTCCTGCGGTCAGATGGGCCGACTCGATCAACTCGCGCACGGCGGTCTCGGCGTCGGATTTGATGGTTTGATAGAGATTGGTTTCCATGTCAGTTCCTTGTTCAGATTATTCAGCTTATTCAGCCATCACCGTTCCGTACCCTGCGTTCAGGCCGTTGGCGATCACGTGGACCTTCACCTCGCCCACCTTGTCGGTGCGGATAATGGCCACAGCGCGCCCCTCAAAGGCGTGGCAGACGGAGGAGCCGTACTGATCATCGTTGGCAGGGTCACCGCTGAAGATACCCATGAGAGTACCGCCCTCCACGGCACAGTGAAGCTCGGTCTTGGCATCGGGGATGCGGTCGCCGTTCTCGTCCACGATGGTGACGTCGAAGTAGCAAAGGTCGCGGTTATCGGCGGCGACGGTGGGGGTCTCGGCCTCCACCTTAACGGCGGCGGGCGCGCCTACGGTGTGAAGGGAGGAGCGGCCGCACTCGGCGCCGTTCTTGTAGGCGATGACAGAGATCTCACCCTTCTCATAAGGAATATCCATGGTCGCGATGGCCTTGACGGGGGTGGATTTGCCCACCTCGCGGCCATTGACGAACCATACGATCTCGTCAGCGTCGGTGTAGACCTCGCACTTGACGGGCTTGCCGATATACTCGTCCCCGAAGCTCCAATTATCCAGCACATCGTACCAGTGCCAGCCCGTTCCCGTAAAGCCCTCGCCGTAATGCTCGGGGTGAGTGGTAAAGATGCGGGGCTCAATGCCACCGATCCAAATGGCCTCGCGGAAGTAAGACTGGGGACGGCGATAGCCGCAGAGATCAAAGTCTCCCTGGTAGCAGGCGCGCCAAGGATAGGGCTGGATGCCAATGCCCCGGATCTCGCCGTCGCGAGCCCACTTGGAAACACCCATACCGGCCTCGCCCAGGTTGTCATAGGCCGTCCAGGTGAAGTCGCCCAGGACGTGGCTGTTCTCCAGGGTGGCCTTCCAGGAATCGTAGAAATTCAGCACCTGGGTCTCGGAGCCCCAGAGAATGCGGTTCGGGTACTTGACACGGTCGGAGGCGTAGCGCCAGTACATATAATTATAGCCGCAGATATCCATGGGCTCGAAGTAGGCTACGTTGTGGGGATTATCGTCCACCACGCAACAGGAGGCGCCCGTGACCAAGCGAGTGGGGTCATACTTGCGGATCTCGGCGCACAGCTTCCGCGACAGCTCGGCGCCGTTCAGGTGCTCGCAATCGGGGATCTCGTTACCCGTGGAGTAGGAGAACACGCAAGGATGGTTGCGGTCGCGCAGAACCATGTAGGAAATATCGCGAGCCCACCAATCGTCGAACCAGAAATGGTAGTTGAACTCACCGCCCTTCTCTCTCTGCCAGCAGTCGAAGGCTTCGTCCATGACTACGATACCCATCTCGTCGCAGAGCTCCAAGAGGTTGAGCGAGGGGGGATTGTGGGCGATGCGGAGAGCGTTGAAGCCTGCCTTTTGGAGCAGGGTCAGCTTACGACGGCAGGCTGCGCGGTAATCGGCCGCGCCCAGCACACCGTGGTCGTGGTGAATGCAACCGCCGCGGAGCTTCACGGTCTTTCCGTTGATGCGAAGGCCGTTTTCCATGTCAGCGGTCACGGTGCGCACGCCAAAGCGGGTGTCGGCGGTGTCCATTTCCTCGCCGTTCTCCAGAATGACAGCGCGCATGGTGTACAGGTTGGGGTCGCCGATGTCCCACAGCTTGGCGTTGGGGAAATCGAAGGTGAACTCGGCCTTGGTTTTCTCCCCTGCGACCGCGTGAACCGCCTGTTCCCGGGTCATAACGACCGTCTCGCCGTCCATGATGGTGGCGCGGAGGGTCACATCGGCATCGCGGTCTGCGCTGATCTCGTAGACAGCCTTGACGCTGTCGGTAGTAGGAGTGTAGACGAACGCATCCCAAGGCTCGATGCGGATATCGCCGCCCTCCCAAAGGTACACGTCGCGGTAAATGCCCGCGCCCGCAAACCAACGGGTGGAAGGTTGCATGGCCTTGACGTCAATATTCAGCTTGTTGGACTCTCCGAAACGGATGCGGGGAGTCAGATCCACCAGGATGGGGGTGTAGCCGTGGGGGTGCATGACCATGCGGAGGTCGTTACACTTGATGGTGGTGCACATATACGCGCCGTCCACGTCCAGAATGTAGTGGCGAGGGGTGGCGTCAATATCCAGGGTCTTGCTGTAATGGCCGTTTCCGCCGATAAAATAACCGTTGTCTCCGCTACAGCGAGGATTACGGGGAGCCGTTACGGAAAAGTCATGCGGCAGATCCACGGGGCCGTCGTAATAAGGGGCGTGGAGGTACCAGTTTTGGGAGATGCAGGTCTTTTTCATGTGAGCCTCCTTGAGGAATGATATATGCGCTTCGCGCGTATGATGTTTTTCGCTGAATCCTTTTCTTCAGGTTTTTGGGAGTTCTTAGAACCTTTTTGGGCACTGCTTGCAGTGCGAGGTTCATAAGCTGCCAGAGGCGCTCTCCTTAATAGAATGTCGCAACCTCCTGCTTGGGAGCCGAGGAGATAGCATAATCGGTCGCATAGAGGACGGGGCCTCGGCGGCCGCTGTACAGCTTATGGGGCTCCAGCGTGATCTTGGCGGTGACGGTAATCCAATCCCTTGTCTTGAAGGATACGGGAGCGGAGAAGTTGCATACCAGACCGCTGTACGCGATATCATCGGCGCAACAGGTCATGATGTGTCGGCCAATGATGACCGCATTCTTCCCCAGCTTGTTGTCGCGGGCAACCAAGCCCTTGACGTGCACCACCTTGCCCTCATAGGTGTCCATTTCCTCGGACAGATCGCGATACCACAGGGC
>JAZQXS010000194.1:0-5131 GCA_045633025.1 Eubacteriales bacterium
CCCTTTGAAAAGGGGCCTTAAGAATCCCCTAAACTTTCAAAAAAATGCTGTCGTATGTATTTACTCGCTGTTTCATGGATGGATATTTGCCTTCACCGTGGGTCCCTACCCACTGGGTTGTTGGGGTAGCTTGAGAACAGATTCACTTTCAAGATTTTGATTTAGTATAAGGCGCTTTTTTCTCGAAAAAGCACCTTAAGTGGGGTTTGGGGCAACGCCCCATGACGTTCAGCGGCAACCCGCCGCCGGAGGCACGCTCCCCTATTCCCTCTTGCTCTTGGCCGCCCCCGTCACCGCCAGCAAAAGCAGGTAGATCCCCCCGCACACGGCGATGTGCAAAGCCAGCTCCCAAGCGTTTCCGATGGCGAGGGAGGCCGCCATTCCCGTCAGACGGCATACGGCCGTAGCCCCCAGAATACAGAGCAGGGGGGCGAATACCTGCCGCCACAGGGAGACAGGCATCTCGCTCATACGAAGCATACGGCAGAGAGACAGGCTTGTGTTCAACGTCTCGGTGACGTAAATGGCGATGAGATACCCCCACAGCCCCATACGCGGCAGAAGCAGCCATACCAAAAGCACCGACACCCCCGCGTCGATGATGTTGACGTTCATGGAGTAGACCTGCTCGCCCATGCCCTTCAGAAAGGCATCCACCGAGCTGTCTACGTACATAATGGGAATCAAGGGCGCCAGCAAGCGGATGTAGCGCCCCGCTTCCCTGCTCCCGTAAATGACCTCCCCCAGCTCGTAGCCGTAGCAGGCCATGATCCCCGCCACGCCGAAGGAGAACACAAGGGCAGGCGTAATGATCTTGACCGCCAGCCTCGCCACCCGCGCGCGGTCGCCCCGCGCCCAGGATTCAGCCACCTCGGGCACGAGCAACCCCGAAAAGGAGGAAATGAAGGCGGAGGGAAACAGCACCACGGGGAGCACCATGCTGTGCAAGACGCCGTAGGAGGTCAAAGCGCCCTCCCAGCTCGCCCCGCTTTGCTTGAGCCCGCGGGGGATGAGAATGTGCTGGAGCGTGAGCAGCCCCGACCGCAGGCAAGCCGCCAGAGTGACGGGCACCGTGATCCCAAGGAGCTTTCTTACCGAGGCGGCCTCCTCGGCCTCGGCGCAAGGCTCCCCCGCCCCTTCCCGGGCGCGGAGGGATAGATGCTGCCGTCGATCCAGAAGGTAGGCGCCAACCGTCAAAAGCAGTCCGCAGAGCTCGGACAGCGCCCCGCCCAGCACCAGCGCGAGGCAGGTCATCTCCACCCCTTCGGGAAGCCAGAGGGTCAACAGGTAGGCGCACAGCCCGATGCGGAGGAGCTGTACCCCAATGCCCACCGCCGCGGTCTTGGCCACCCGCCTCACGGCGGTGAAGTAGCCATTCAGGCACGCCGCCACCGCGATGGGCGGCAGGGTCAGCGCCAGCACACGCAGAGACAGGATGGTGCGCACATCCCCCAGCCATACCCGCCCGACAACGGGGGCGCAGGTCAGCATCAAGGCGCCCGCCCCCAAACTGCAAATAAGGCTATACGCGAGGCACCGCCGCAAGGCGCGGCGGATGGCGCGGCGGCAGGGCTCCCCCTCGTAGGTGTCCTCGGCCGGACGACCCGCCCCCGGCGGGCAGAACTGCCCCATCACGTCGGCGACCAGCCGCGTGGTACCCAAATTGATCCCCGCGCTTCCCAGGGTCATCGCCAAGCCGTAGACCCCCATCAGCAGCGCGTGGAGCCCCATAGCCTCGCCCCCCGCGCGGTTGGACAGGTAGACGTTGAAGGACACCCCTACCGTCCGCATGAACAGATTCACGGCAATCAGCAAAAAGGCGTTGGCCGCGAATCGGCGCACCGCAAAGGACGGACGAGGTAGGGAGAGCTTGAGTTTTTGCATAGGTAATTCCTTTCAATTGAGGGAGAGCGTGCCTCCTGTTTTAAGGGTTTCAGCGGGTGCAGGGCAGCTCCCTGCGCGCTCTTTCCAAGGCAAATCGAGCTTCCCTGTTTCACGCGTTTGTACAACCTATGCGAGAGCGGAGGAATTTATACGAAGCCGTAAACGGACAAAAAAACCGAGGGTGCCGTCCCCATGCGAAACGCAGGGGTAGCATCCTCGGTTTTATTCAGGCAGAGCTGTCGGGAGTCTGCCGCCTCGATTCAAATACGCTTGGATTCCACGTAGGACAGAAGCGCGCGGCGGATGGGCGGCGAGAGATTTTCGGGGATCTCGCTCGGCGCGAAGAAGCGCAGTTCATCCACCTCACCCGCCTGGCAACGCAGCTCGCCGCTGTAATCCTTGCAAGTATAAACGATATCCACGTTGGAGACCTCGTCGCCGTTGGGGTAGATATAGTGCATATCCTTCCCCGAAAAAACGCCGAAAAGCTCCAGGCTGTTCGCCCGTAAGCCGGTCTCCTCGAAGAGCTCCCGCGCGGCGGCCTCCTCAACCGCCTCGTCCGGCTCGACCGAGCCGCCCGCATAGCCCCAGCAATGGTTGTCGCTCCGTAGCTGGAGCAGGATGCGTCCGCGTTCATCCTCCACGATCACACCGGCACCCACCTGCAACAGCGGTCTGTGCCCGACGACCTTGCGCAGATCCATGATATAGCCGGCCATGGATCATGCTCCTTGATTCGCCCCGGCATCCTTGCGGTAAAAGCGGGTGAACAGCAGGATAGCGGCGAAGTAGAAGATAACGCCGACGAAGATATCCGAGATCAGATCCAGCGCCATGACCGTAAGACCGTCGGTGTAGCCACTGGTCACATACAGCGTGTACTGGTAGATCTGATGCGAAGCAAAACGGGAGACGAACATCCAAATTCCCAACCAGAGCGCCGAAAGCTGGAGAGGATTCTTCACCGAGATCAAGGTGGTAAAGGGGAACAGCGCGGGGATTTCAACATCCTTCCCGGCCAGCAGACCGTCGGCCGCCAATTGCTCGCATCGGCGGGCGTAGCGGCGCTTCACCCACAGGGTCAGGGCGATGATGAGCGCGTACTGAAGCGCCTCCAGCAAAAAGAGCGCCGAAATGTAGGGCAGATCGAAGGAGAGGAAATCATCCATGCCGGGCAGGGCGCTGTCTGTGATGGCGGTCATGAAGAAATTGACCACAAAGCGCGCCAAGGTCAAGAGGATGAAGGTGACGGGGACGCGGATGGCACCCTTGAGTCCGGCTGTCCAGACCGCGTACATGGCGGCGGGATAGCAGACGGCGAACACCGCGAGATCCACAAGCCCCTCCTCGGTGAGGTAGTAGAGTATGTAGACCCACCAAGCGTCGGCATAGACGACGTCCGAGGCGAATTTGATGTACAGGGGGGACAGGAGGAAGGAACTCAGGGCGTAGCCAATGACCGCGGTAAGCAAGGTCAGCCGCAGCATACGGCGGACGGTCAAAGGGGGGTTGGGGGTGATTTGCTCCATAACAGAAAAACCTTTCGTAAAAATCAGATATCCTATATAGTATACCGCAAAACCGTAAATATTTCAAGAGGGCGGCGTGATTTTTTTGATTTTTTTTAGGGCTTGCTTGAAAAATAGCAGTATGACCAAAAGCGAGATATTTTTTGCAGGAATACAGGCCGTATTTCAAGAAAAAGCGGCGCGGTTCTGCGGAAAAAGAACCGCCTTTTGGGCATCCCGAAGGGAGGCTGTCATTTTTCAGACAAGCCCTGGAGATTCCCTTCAGGAAAGCCCCGAAAAGAGAAAACGCCCTGCGGAATGCAGAGCGCTTTCTGTATGGGTCAAAGATTACTTGCCGCTGGCGAGCTTCTCGATCTCGGCTGCGAAGTCCTCTTCTCTCTTCTGGATACCCTCGCCCTTCTCGAAACGGCAGAAGGAAGCGATGGCGATGTTGCCGCCCAGCTCCTTAGCGGTCTTGGCAACGTACTGACCAACGGTCATGTCGTCCTCCTTGACGTAAGCCATGTCGACCAGGCAGTTAGCCTCGTAGAACTTGCCCAGCTTACCCATGATGATGCCGTCCAGAACCTTCTCAGGCTTGTTGGCCATCTTGGGATCGTTTGCGAGCTGGGTCTTGATGATAGCCTTCTCAGACTCCAGGACGGATGCGGGAACGTCCTCGCGGGTCAGGTAAGGAGTGGGGTAAGCGCCGATCTGGAGAGCGATGTTCTTTGCGAACTCAGCAAACCCGTCCTTGTCAGCGCAGTCGGTATCGAACTTAACCACAACACCGATGGAGCCGGCGCCGTGGATGTAGGTAGCGGTCAGACCCTCGACAACGGCGAAGCGGCGGATGCTCAGCTTCTCACCGATCTTGAAGATCTCCTCCTTCAGCTTCTCGTCAACGGTGACGCCGCCCTCAACGTACTGAGCAGCCATGAGCTCCTCAACGTTAGCGGGCTTGGAAGCCAGGATGGTCTTGAGCAGGTTCTTAACGAACTCCTTGAAGGACTCGTTCTTAGCCACGAAGTCGGTCTCAGAGTTGACCTCGATCATAGCGGTCACGTCGCCGTCCTGCATGATGTCAACGACACCGTCAGCGGCGATGCGGCTCTCGATCTTGGACTGAGCCTTCAGCTCGCCCTTCTCACGGAGGATCTTGATAGCGGCCTCGAAGTTACCCTCAGCCTCAACGAGTGCCTTCTTGCACTCCATCATACCGATACCGGTCTGCTTACGCAACTCGGCAACGTCCTTTGCGGAAATGTTAGCCATGGTTTTATACCTCTTTTATTTATTTTAAGGGGATGATGCAAACGGGGGGAAGGAATTACTCAGCAGCCTCGTCAGCGGTCTCTGCGGGAGCCTCTGCGGTCTGCTCGCCCTGACGACCCTCGATGACGGCGTCAGCCATAACGGAGGAGATCAGCTTGATGGCGCGGATCGCGTCGTCGTTACCGGGGATGACGTAGTCGGCGTCGTCGGGATCGCAGTTGGTGTCCACGATAGCGATCACGGGGATACCCAGCTTCTTAGCCTCGAGAACAGCGATGTGCTCCTTGTGGGGGTCAACGATGAAGATAGCGTCGGGCAGTCTCTCCATGGTCTTGATACCGCCGTAGGACTTCTCCATGTCGAAGATCTCCTTCTGCAGACCTGCAACCTCCTTCTTGGGGAGCAGATCGAAGGTGCCGTCCTCCTGCATCTTGTTCAGACCGTTCAGGCGGTTGATGGAGCGC
>JAZQXS010000195.1:0-3403 GCA_045633025.1 Eubacteriales bacterium
CGGGAACGGCGGAGAGGTCAGCCGACAGGAAATCCTCCTCGGTGATGCCGTACTTCTCGTTGAGCAGGGCGAGGATGTTCAGGCGGATGGCGTTGCCGCCCTCCAGACCGGGGTAGGGACGGGTGCCCATGAGCAGGTTCAAAGACTCGGCGGGGATGGCCTTGGCCAGGGGCTTCTGGGACTGATCCTGCGCCAGGTGGGGGAGCAGATCGTTGATATAGATGACGGGATCCGAGGGATCCTCGCCGATCACCACGTTGACCACCTCGCCGTCCTGCTTGACCACGACACCGTGGAGCGCCAGGGGAATGGTCACCCACTGGTACTTGCGAATACCGCCGTAGTAGCGGGTCTTGAAGAAGGCCATGCCGCCGTCCTCGTAGAGGGGGGTCTGCTTGACGTCAATGCGGGGATTGTCGATGTGCGCCGCCGCGATGCGGATACCGTTGTTGATGGGCTCGGAACCGATGCGGAACAGGTACAGGTTGCGGCCGCGGTTGTTGTAGTAGTATTTCCCGCCGACCTTCAGCTCCATGCCGAAGGTGTAGGGAACGTAGCCCTCCGCCTCGGCCATGGCGATGGAGACGGTTACAGCCTCCCGCTCGGTCTTGGCGTCGTCCAGATACTTCATGTAGCCGGGGGCGTAATCGTAGGCGGCCTTGATGGCGGTCTCGTCGGACTTCTCGTAGAAATTGGTCTTCTTGTAGCCCAGCTTGGCTTCCAGCTCGGTGGAAATGTTGGTGTTGGTGTCAGACATTTTTTTATCCTCTTTCTAAAATATTTGTTGATTAAAGCGATTTGAAGGCATCCATTACGGCCCCCCCGCGTTCTCTGCGGGGAAAAATCAAAGTTTGACGGATGCCCGCAACCTGCGTTGTGGTGAAGATGGGTGGTTGGACGGAAGGCCGCATTCTCCGAAAATCCCGGTAGGCAGGATCCCACGGTGAATGTTTGTAGCCGTCCGTCAAACAGCGAGCAAGAACATACAATAAAAGCTTTTTAAGCGGGTTAAGGGCAGAGCCCTTGCGCTCCCTTCATTCTTCGCTCCACTCGTACAATTTCTCGTACATATCCCGCGCATCGGTCACCTTTTTGACATAGCGGCGGGTCTCCTTGAAGGGGATATGACGGAGTCCGCCCTCGCCGTCGGCGTATTCGGGCTCCTCCAGCCACTCGTCCACGTTGCCCTGCCCGCCGTTGTAGGCGGCCAGCGTCAATTCCCAATCGCCGTAGCGATCGTAGAGGCGGGACAGATAGTAGGTTCCGTATTTGATATTGGTTTCGGGATCGTAGAGCATTCCCTCGTCGAGGTGGTCGAACAGGATCTCGTCGGTCAGCCAGGTGAAGGTCTCGGGCATCATCTGCATGAGCCCCACCGCCCCCGCATGGGATACTGCGCCCGAATCGAAATCGCTCTCGGTGCGGATCACGGCGTAGACCAAAGACGCGGGCACGCCGTACTGCTCGGCGTAGACCTCCACGAACTCGGCGTAGTCCCGCGGGTAGGACTGCCGCTCACAGGCGGTGATGATGGCGTCGAATAGGAATCCCAGCCCGATGGCGGCCACGGCCAGCAGAAGAATGATCAGCCCGCGGGGGGGATTGCGCCAATCCGGCTTCATGGGAGCACCTCCCAGCGGCGGAGCAACGCTTCGATCTCGGCGGTCAGCGCCTCGGTCTCGCCGTCGTTGACCAGCACCGCGTCGGCGTTCTCACGGAAAAATTCGTCGCTTTTCTGGGCGTCCATGCGGGCGTCCGCGCGGCAAGCGTCCAACCCATCCCGCGCCATGATGCGGTTCATGCGCAATGCTCGCGGCGCCAGCACCGCCAGCACGTAGTCGCATTCCGCGTCAAAGCCCGACTCGTAGAGCTGGGGCGCGTCCACCAGCACCGCGGCCTTGCCCTGTACGGCGTACACCGCCAGACGGCGGCGCACCTCGTTCAGGACGTGACGGTGGGTGATGTGATTGAGCGCCAGCAGCTCGGCCTCATGCCCCGGGGTGAAGACCAGCTCGGCCAGCGCGCGGCGGTTGAGGGTGCCATCCTCGGTCAGAATCTCCCGCCCGAAGCGCCCGGTCAGCTCGGTCAGGCAGGCCGAGGGGGGGATGAGCAGTTCATGGTACACGGCGTCTGTGTCGATGGAGGGGACGCCGTAGCGGGCGAACAGGGAAGCAACAGCGCCCTTACCCGCCCCGCTGGGGCCTGTGAGTCCGACGGTCAGCATAGGGCGATCTCCCGACCCTCGCGGTCACTGCGCACAGCGGCCTCCAGAATGGCCTGTACGGAAGCCCCGTCCCCGAAGGAGGGCGCAAATTGCGTATGCCCCGCCACGGCGGACAGGAAGGACGCCATGCTCCCGATGTGCCCGCGGAGCCAGCCTTGGGGCGCCTTGACGGAGGGGAAGGCGGCCGCCGGAGCGGGATACCGTCCCACGCACTCAATGCGGGTGTAGCCCCGCACCCCGCCCATGGGCGCGCCCTGCGCGGTAGCGTCGTAGAAGTTCAGATAGTTGGGATCCATCAGAGAGAAGGACAGGGAGCCCCGCTCGCCGTGGACGGAAAAGGTGAGCTCGTCGTTGGCGCCTTGGGTCAGCTTGGATACCGTGACGGTGCCCATAGCCCCCTCGGGGGTGCCGCAGATGAGGTAGAAGGCCTCGTCGGCGTCGGTCTGCCAGAGGGTGCCGTCGGCCTTCAGATGGGTGGGATAGGCGATCTGGGACTTGCCCAGAACGAAGGACAGATCCCCGCACAGGTAGCGGCAGAGATCCACCACGTGGGGTCCCAGATCATACCATGTGCCGCCGCCGCCCTCGGCGGTCTGCTTCCAGCCCACGCGGCGGTCGGGGTCGATGCAGGAATTATGCTTATAGGTAAACTCGAAGTGCAGGATGCGCCCCAGCCTCCCCTCCTCGATGAGCTGTCTTGCCCGCATGACGGGGGCGAGGAAGCGGTTATTGAACACCGTCCCGCAGACCGCGCCCTGCTGTTCAGCCAGAGCGGCCAGCTCGTCCGCCTCGGCGGCGGTGAGGGTCAAGGGCTTCTCGCAGAGCACCGCCTTACCCGCCAGGATCGCGGCCTTGGCCACATCAAAATGGAGGGGATTGGGGGTGCATATGTCGATCACGTCAATATCCGGATCCGAGATGATCTCCTCGGGGGTAGCCGCGGCGCGGGGGATGCCGTACTCGGCGGCAAAGGCCTGCGCCCGCTCCAGGGTAGACGCGCACACCACCGCGACCTCGGCTTCAAAGCCCAGCTCGGCGGTTTTATAGAAGAAGGGCAGATTCCGCACCGACCACAGGTGAGTCTTTCCCATGAATCCGATGCCGATGAGCCCGATACGCAGTTTTTTCACAGTTTGGCTCCTGTCTATAGAAATACATCTTATATTATATAACATTTTT
>JAZQXS010000196.1:0-2965 GCA_045633025.1 Eubacteriales bacterium
ATTCGGGACAATGCGACTTGGTAACGGGGGGGATGGAGACGGTGCGGGTATAGCGGAACAGGATATACAGACCGTAGATACCGGCGCAGAGCAGGACAATGGCGTACAGGGCGTACCGGCCGGGCGCGATCATCTGCGGAGCGTCTTTGAGGAGATCCCGCGCGAAGCAGATCAGCAGGGGGATACTGCCCGTCAGGCACGCGTAGCTGCCCACTGACCAGAACGCCAGGGAGTAGCGGGGCAGGACGCTTCCCACGCGGAAGCGGAGCTCGGCCAGGAGGATGAGCATGAATCCCAAAAGCCCGAGCTGGACGGCCAGCTTGACGGGGCTGTTCATGGTGACGTAGCGGTCAAAGTAGGTGTCGCCGACGCCGGAGATGCACCAGGCAACGGGCAAGAAGCCCAGCAGGGAGAGCCAATCGGGGTAGCGGCTGTCGGTTTTCGCGGCCGAAACGAAAAAGTAAGCGGCGGCGGGAATGGCCAACAGGGCGGCGGCAAGGACGATATCCTTTTCCCGGGAGGGGACGCGGCTGATCAGGGAAGGAACCGCGAAGGCTACCAGCGAGATCCCCACAAGAAGCGCGACGGGCGCGCGCCCGGGGATGCAAAGGCTGGCGGGCAGGGAACCCTTTGGGGTTCGGACTGCGCAAAGAATGGCGAGGAAGAGGGAAACGGCGTACAGGGCGTTACTCATGGCGGGCAGGGCACCCGGAGTGAAATACCCCACGCCAACCTCGAAACAGCAGAGCATACAGATGGAACGCAATACCACGCCCAAAGCGGAGAGGGCGGCGGTCAAGAGGAAGCAGAGGCGGGGAAGGCTACGGCTTTGATCCATGGCGGGATGATTCCTTTACCGAAAATAGTGTAATTTACATATGTACCATTATTATACTACGAAATTGTGAACTGCCTGTAACGAAAAAAGATTTTTTTGAAATTTCAACATTGAATTATTGCGAAACGCGGCGGGGGAGGGAAGTGAACCCTCCGATATGGCTTGGAGGGGGGGCGCGGAAACGGGCGGTCGGAGCGAAAGAGTGCGGATTTGTGCAAAAAGAACAAAACCAAGGCGGTTTTTCTATGAAATTTCATCCTGCAAAGTTTTGAATACCTATTGCATTTTTGCGCGAAATGGTGTATAATAGACGAGCATGATGTGCGTAGATGTGAGAGGTTGCTCACGGGGGATCCGAGCCCCGGGAGGTAATTTTCACGGAGTATGTCCGAATATCGGGCGAAAGCATGGATCAATTCCCGCTTTGCGTGCACCTTCAAATCCGAAATCGGCGTGATCGCCGTTTTTCTCGGGAAGAGGCAGGAACACGCGGAACGGTGTTGAATCGGAAACGCCCCAATTTCCCAACTCGCGCAGACATTGGCCTACAATAAATTATAGGTCATTGCGCGAAATCTGAAAAGGAGGCAAACCAAAATGGCAATCAAGGAAAAGATCAGAGTTCGTCTCAAGAGCTACGATCACACCCTCATCGACACCGCTGCTGAGAAGATCGTGGCTGTCGCTAAGGCAAACGGTTCCGAGGTTTCGGGTCCCATCCCGCTGCCCACCGACCGTGAGATCGTGACCATCCTGCGTTCTGTCCACGTAAACAAGGACAGCCGCGAGCAGTTCGAGTACAGAACTCACAAGCGTCTGATCGACATCATGAAGCCTTCCCAGAAGACTGTGGATGCGCTCATGAGCATCGAGCTCCCTGCCGGTGTTGAGATCGAGGTCAAGCTGTAATCGGAACGCGGCGACACCCCGGCCAAGCACATAACCTGCGGCGGTTTAGCCACTGCCGCGCGGCTCCCGCGAGAGCCGCGGCCGCAACCCCTGCGGCAAGACAAAGACAACAGCCAAGGAAGTCTGACGGACTTCGGTTTGGTAACTTTGTAAGTCACGTTGACAAGCGGATGCCGGATCTCGGCTGACGACCGCCTGCCAACCAATAATTTACAGGAGGAAATCACAATGAACAAGGGACTTATCGGTAAGAAAATCGGTATGACTCAGATCTTTGACGAGAAGGGCAACGTAATCCCTGTTACCGTCATTGAGTGCGGTCCCTGCGTTGTTGCGCAGAAGAAGACCGCTGAGAACGATGGTTATGACGCCATTCAGCTCGGTTTCATGGATGCTAAGGCTAAGCACCTGACCAAGGCTGAGAAAGGTCATTTCGAGAAGAACGGAATCCAGATCAAGAAGCACCTCAAGGAGTTCCGCTATGACGATTGCTCCAAGTACAATGTCGGTGATGTCATTACCGTCGATACCTTCGCCGCCGGCGAGAAGGTCGACATTACCGGTATGACTAAGGGACACGGTTACAGCGGCGTCGTTAAGCGTTGGAACTGCCACAAGCTGCGTATGACTCACGGCGTAGGCCCTGTGCACCGCCAGCCCGGTTCCATGGGCGCCAACTCCCGCCCCTCTCGTATCTTCAAGAACAAGAAGATGGCCGGTCAGTACGGTAACGAGCAGGTCACCGTCCTGAACCTCAAGGTCGTTAAGATCGACAGCGAGAAGAACCTGATCGCCGTCAAGGGCGCCGTTCCCGGCTCCAAGAACGGTATCGTGTTCGTTCGCGATTCTGTGAAAGCATAAGCGGAAGGAGGAATAAACCATGCCGAATGTAAAAGTTTTTAACATGGCCGGCCAGGAAGTTGGTTCCATGGAACTCGCCGAGAGCGTGTTCGGTGCTGAGATCAACGCCGCCGTCCTTCATGCCGCTGTCAGAGCATATCTGCTCAATCAGAGACAGGGTACTCAGTCCACTCTGACCCGCACCGAGGTTTCCGGTGGCGGCAGAAAGCCCTGGAGACAGAAGGGCACCGGTCGCGCCCGTCAGGGTTCTACCCGCTCTCCCCAGTGGACTCACGGTGGTATCGCTCTGGGCCCCAAGCCCCGTACCTACCGCACCGATATGAACAAGAAGACCAAGCGCGTCGCTCTGTTCTCTGC
>JAZQXS010000197.1:0-4041 GCA_045633025.1 Eubacteriales bacterium
AATCATTTTTGAGAGTTTTGGGGATTCTTAAGGACTTTTTTCAAAAAGTCCTTAAGCGGGTGCAGGGCAGAGCCCTGCAAACACACACTTTCCAAAGATTCGGAGGTAATGAACATGGAAAAGATCAAAATGACAACCCCCCTCGTCGAGATGGACGGGGATGAGATGACCCGCATTCTGTGGCAGATCATCAAGGATGAGCTTCTGCTTCCCTTCGTGGAGCTGAAGACCGAGTACTACGATCTGGGACTTCCCAAGCGCGAGGAAACCAAGGATCAGATCACCATTGACGCCGCCAACGCCAACAAGAAGTATGGCGTAGCCGTCAAGTGCGCTACCATTACGCCCAACAAGCAGAGAGTGGAGGAGTACAACCTCACCGAGATGTGGAAGTCCCCCAACGGCACCATCCGCGCCATTCTGGACGGTACGGTGTTCCGCGCGCCCATCCTCATCGACACCATCCGCCCCGTGGTGCGCAACTGGAACAAGCCCATCACCATCGCCCGTCACGCCTACGGCGACGTGTACAAGTGCACCGAGTTCCGCGTACCCACCGAGGGCAAGGCCGAACTGGTCTTCACCGACAAGGACGGAAATGAGTCCTTCCGCAAGACGGTTTACGATTTCGAGTGCCCCGGCGTGCTTCAGGGCTCCTACAATAAGGATTCCTCCATCCGCTCCTTCGCGCACTCCTGCTTCAAGTTCGCCATCGACACCAAGCAGGATCTGTGGTTCTCCACCAAGGACACCATCTCCAAGCAGTACGACCAGACCTTCAAGCTCATCTTCCAGGAGATCTACGACGCCGAGTATAAGGAGAAGTTCGAGGAGCTGGGCATCCGCTACTTCTATACCCTCATCGACGATGCGGTCGCCCGCGTCATCCGCTCCGAGGGCGGCTTCATCTGGGCTTGCAAGAACTACGACGGCGATGTGATGTCCGATATGGTCTCCACCGCCTTCGGCTCTCTGGCTATGATGACCTCCGTGCTGGTCTCCCCCGACGGTAACTACGAGTACGAGGCCGCCCACGGCACCGTAACCCAGCACTACTACCGCTACCTGAAGGGCGAGGAGACCTCTACCAACCCCATGGCGACCATCTTTGCCTGGACGGGCGCTCTCCGCAAGAGAGGCGAGCTGGACGGTCTTACCGACCTCATGGCCTTTGCCGATAAGCTGGAGGCCGCCTGCATCAAGACCCTGGACGACGGCATCATGACCAAGGATCTCACCGGTCTGGTCATCCCCGAGGCCAAGGACAGCGTGAAGGCTGTCAACTCCAAGGAGTTCATCGCTGCCATCCGCGAGCGCCTGGAAGCGTCCATCGCGTAATTCCTTCTGATCATTGAGCGCTTGCCTCCCGCGGCGTTCCCGCCGTCGAGAGACCCGACACGACATGACCGACCGATTCCCCGCCGCAGGCGGAGATTTGGTTCGGTCATGTTTTGTTATGTTACGAGTAGGATGAGATACGATATGTTTTGATTTGATAAGATAAGATATGATTAGGGCAATGCTTGCGGGGAGCCTGTGTCGGAATACGTTTCCACAAGCAGGTATCGGCTTCTGCTGAGTATCCCTGTGGAGAACCTGTTCTCCCCGTAAGCAGACTTCAGCACACAGGAGCGTCTGCTTCGGTTCTGCTTCGGTTCTGCCGCCAGCCTGTGGAAAACGCAAAGCCGGATACAAACGACGGGATACCGGATAGAGGCGCATTGCCCGTCCGGTATCCCGCTTTGGGAGACGCTCACTCATAGTCCAGATAGCTTCGGAATTCGGGAAGCTTGACGGACTTGGGCGCCTGGTAGGATGCGCCGACGTCGGAGGCGGCGGAAGCCCTGGCGGCCGCGGCCTTGGCGTAACCGCCCAGACGCGCGCGCTCCTCCTGCGCCTTGGAGCGCTTGAGCTGGTCGAAGTACATGTCCTGGAGAATGTTGTAATGCAGATCCTCCAGCGGCTCGGGCTCGGTGCCGTCCTCTGCATAGTGGTACAGATTCACGATGATCTTCATGGCGATCTCGGGCGGGAGCTTGGAAAGTCCCTTCAGCCAATCAAAATAGAGGTACAATCCGGGGTATCGTTTTGCCATAACGTTCGTTCCTTTCTTTTTTTTAGTTTTTATTGGATGTTCGGTTAAATATATTATAACACAAAAAGTCGATTTCTTCAACCCCAACTCATGTAAATAATTTATGAACGAAAAAAGCCTTGAAAATTACCATATTTTTAGGGCTACCCAAAATCCTTTTGGGGGAGTATAATATACATAGAACACAAAAAACCCCGGAGCGGTTTTGCCGCCGGGGGATGAAAGGAACCCTGTCATGGAACTCATTGTGATCAGCGAAAGCAAGCTGAAGATCATGCTCACAGCGCCCGATATGGCGCGCTATCGTCTGGAAAGCGCCCGCATGGATTGCGCGGATGCCCGCACGCGCGCCGCCTTCCGCCATATTTTCGACGACGCCCGCGCCGAGATCGGCTTTGACACCGAGGGGGAGCGGTTGTTCGTCCAGCTCTACGCTTCCCGCGAGGGGGGGTGTGAGATCTTTGTGACCAAGCTGGGGCGTCGGGAGGAGGCGCTTCCCTCTCTGCGAGAGCCGTGGGAGAGTATCGCGTGGGATGACCCGACGGAATCGGTACCCCTGACGGTACTGTCGGAGGCGCTCAGCGAGGGGGAGCAGGCGCTTCTCCGAAGGGTCTGCGGCCAAGTATGTGACGAGGAGGGGGATATGGAGAAGGAGACGGTCTATTCGGCGGCGGCGCTCTTTTCGGAGCTGAAGGATCTGCAAGCGGCTTGCCGCCGTCTTTTACGGGACGGCTACTGCGGGCGGAGCGCTGTCTACATAACCGAGCCGCCCACCGGGGAAACCGACTGGTACCTGCTCCTGGAGATGCCCGAGGAGGGTGTTTTCCGTCGGCCGTCTCCCTTCGCGTGCATAGCGGAGTACGGGCGGCCGATCGACTCCGACTGCCTGGAGCTGTACCTGCGGGAGCACGGAAGGCTCATCCGCGGCGAGGACGGCGTGGAGCTTTTGGGCGGGTTGTGAGGGATACCGCCGTATCGTTTCCGTTACAGAATTCCCTTCTCCGAAAGCATTTCCGCCAGCACCTCGGCGGCCAGGGCTACCAGATCGGGGCAGGGGCGTTTCTTGTAGTAGGCGTCGGTTCTGGCCTCGGCCTCGCCGCCGCTTGCGCCCGAGAGGCCTGCGCCGGTCAACAGCTCGCGGCAGATGATGGAATTTCCTCGGCTCCGCTCCGAGAAGCGGCGGGCCAGCTCGCGGATGTCGGCATAGTGGCGGCTCTTCCCGGCTGTGTCGGCGGGGTCGTCATAGCCGCAGAGCAGACCAAGGACGGCGAAGGCGCCCGTCACGCCGCCGCAGACCTCGCGGAGTCGGCCCATGCCGCCGCCGAAGGAGGAGCCCAGGCGGGCGGAGGTCTTCTCATCCAGGCCTGTCAGGTCGGAAAAAGCTATAAGGACGGATTGAGCGCAGCCGTAGCCTTTGAGGAAGTTTTGGCGGGCGAGGGCTGCGCGGGATTGGATTTTTTGGTTCATGGCGATACCTCTTTATGAATAAAACCTTATGCTTACATGTTCGTGAAAAGTTCTTGAAAAGAGGGGGCATGGGGGAGGAAAACTTCTTTCAAGAAGTTTTCCTCCCCCATAGTTCTCTGTATAACTTATCTTCTCTTCTCAGCAATCTCCATCATGATCTCGCTGATGAACTGATCCACGGGCATGACACCACGCTCGCCGTCCTTGCGGGAGCGGACAGCCACGGCGTTCTGCTCGATCTCCTTGCCGCCGACGACCAGCATGTAAGGAACCTTCTCCTGCTGGGCATTACGGATCTTGTAGCCCACGGTGTTGTTGGACTTGTCGATCTCGACGCGCATACCCAGATTGGTCATGCGCTCTGCGATCTTCTCGCAGTATTCGATCTCGTTGTCACCCATGGGCAGGAACTTGGCCTGGACGGGAGCCATCCAGGTGGGCAGTGCGCCGGCGTAGCGCTCGATGAGGTAAGCCAGGGT
>JAZQXS010000198.1:0-3799 GCA_045633025.1 Eubacteriales bacterium
GGCGGCCAAAAACTCAAAAAAACAAACAGGAGCCGTCTGTAAGGATTGGCTCCTGTTTGTTTGAAAGTTCTTGAAAAGGGGTGCGGGGGAAAACTTCTTTTAATACTAATTTACGAATAAAATCTTGAATAGAGAGAATGCCTCCGGCGGCTTAAGAACCCTTTACAAAGGGTTCTTAAGAATCTCCTAAACTTTCAAAAACATACTATTTGTGTGTTGACTTTCTGTTTGACGGGCAGATATTGGCATTCACCGTGGGTCCCTGCCCACTGGGTTATTTGAAAAAGAACGGATTCGCTTTCAAGCTTTTGATTGAGGATTGGTATGAAAGTTCTTGAAAAGGGGTGCGGGGGAAAACTTCTTTTAAGAAGTTTTCCCCCGCAATTCAGAAAATCGTATCAGATCTCAAATCCTGCGTACTTCAGCACCAGCTCCGAGAAGATGGAGTTGGCCCAGGCGAACCAGGTGCGGCTGAAGTTGTACTCGTCGTTGGCGTCGATGCTCTCGTGCATGAAGTAAGTACCGGCGTGGGAGGTGGCCATCATGGCGAGCACCTCCTCTACCTCGGCGGGATCGGAGGAGGTCAGACCTTGGAGCGCCAAGGAGATGGGCCAGACGTACCCGGGCTTGGTATGGGGGGAGCCGATACCGTGGAGCTTGGCACCCGAGAAGTAGAAGGGGTTGTCCTCAGAGAGGATGAAGCGGCGGGTGTTCTGATAGATGGGATCGTCTGCCTTGCAGTAGCCCAGATAGGGGGCGGAGAGCAGGGAAGGTACGTTGGCGTCGTCCATCAGATTGTAGTTACCCAAGCCGTCGGTTTCGTAGGCGTAGATTTTGCCGTACTTGGGGTGCTCCACGATACCGTAGGCCTGAATACCGGCGTCGATCTCGGCGCCCAGCTTCTCGGCGCGGAGAGCCAGCGCCTCGTCGCGGTAGATCTCGCGGGCGATCTCGGCCAGGTAGCGGAGAACCACCACGGCGTACATCTCGGAGGGGATGAGGTAGTGGTAGTCGCAGGCGTCGTCCGAGGGACGGAAGCCCGACCAGGTCATGCCGGTGTAGCCGACGGGGGTACCGTGACCGTCGTTTGTCAGGGTGTCGGTAGGTACGGGCGCGTCGGGACGCTCGAAGGTGTAGGGGGATTTCTCGGCGTGGTACTGCTCGGTCTCCCAGAGATCCAGGATGATGGTGAGCATCTTCTTGTAGTCCTCGTTCAGGTGTCCCACCCGACCGGTCTTTTTCCAGAACTTGTAGGCGATGAAGATCACCGAGCAGAGGGAGTCTACCTCATATTTGCGCTCCCAGACCCAAGGCGAGCGGAAGGTGAGGTCTGTTTTGTGGCCGCGGTCGTTGTCGCACTCATTGAAGGCGTTGGCGTAGGGATCCTTGGGGACGTAAATGGCGTAGCGCTTGATCATCTTCTCGATGATGTCGGCCAGCTCCTCGTTCTCGGCCGCAACGGGCAAGTAGTGGTGCACCTGCGCCGCGGAGTCACGGAGCCACATAGCGTGGATGTCGCCCGTAATGACGAAGGCGGAGCCGTCGTCCAGCAGCTTGGTGGTGGTTTCCAGGGTGTTGGGGTAACACTTGGTGAAGAGCAGAGCCAGATCATCGCGGCCCATTTCGTAGAGCTTCTTGCAAACGGTGTCGATCTGATCGCGCAAAATGTGAGTGAATTGACTCATAACGGGTATCTCCTCCTGTATAATGGATTGGGTAGTATGCTATCACCCATAGTATACCATAAACGGGCGAAAATTACAAGATACTTTCCCTCTTTTTTTATGTGCCGACAAAAAACGGAAAAGACTTGACAAATTCCCGAAAAAACATTATAATATACTCTTGGCGGATGTAATCGTGTTGCATCCGAAAATGTCGAAAGCGGGAGGAATTCCATGACAGCAAACGCAAAGAAAGCCATCAAGATCGGAAGCCTATGCTTCTTTGCCTATCTGGCGGTCTATCTGGCGCGCAATATTCTGAGTACGGTCACGCCGGCCATGCAGGCGCAGGGCTTTACCAAGGACGCCATTGGTCTGGCGTCGTCCATTTACTTTTACACCTACGCTGTGGGACAGCTCATCAACGGCATCATCGGCGACAAGATCAAGGCCAAGTACATGATGAGCGTGGGTCTGGCCATCGCGGGTATCTCCAATTTCCTGTTCTCCTATCTGAACGTGGCGAATCAGACCTACGGCGTCATTCCCGTGGGCGCGTACATAGCCTATGCGTGCACCGGCTTCGGTCTGGCTATGATCTACGGCCCTATGACCAAGATCGTGTCGGAGAACACCGAGATGCCCTACACCACACGGTGCTCCCTGGGCTACACCTTCGCCTCCTATTTCGGCTCTCCTCTGGCGGGACTTCTGGCCACCTTCCTCGCATGGCAGAGCGTGTTCACCGTCAGCAGCGGCGTGCTGTGCGCTATGTCGGCGGTTCTGTTCATCTCCTTTACCGTGTTTGAACGCAAGGGTGTCATTACTTATGGCCGCTTCAAGCGGACGGAGAAGGTGGGAGCCAAGGGCAACCTGAAGATGCTTTTGGATCGGCATATCGTCAAGTTTTCTATGGTGTCCATTCTGACGGGCGTGGTACGGACGTCGGTTATGTTCTGGCTTCCCACTTACTTTGCCGAGCGGCTGGAGCTGGGCAGCGAGCGGGCGACGCTGACCTATACGGTGGCGACCCTGTTCATTTCCTGCGGCTCCTTCATCGTGATTTTCCTGTACGAGAAGATGGGGCACAGCCTGGACAAGACCGTTTTGGTGATGTTCTCGGCGGCGACGGTTGGCTTTACGTTGACCTATTTCGTGTCCGTTCCCGCGGTGAATATCGTGCTGATCGTGCTGTCCATCATGTCCTCCAACGGCGCGGCCACCATGCTCTGGAGCCGCTACTGCCCCGGTCTGCGGGATACGGGCATGGTGTCGGGCGTGACGGGCTATCTGGATTTCATCAGCTACATGGCCGCGGCCACGGCGAATATCGTGTTCCCCTTCCTCATCGAAAAGCAGAACTGGCCTTGGGATCGGGTTGTGCTCATCTGGATCGCACTCATGATCGTGGGTGTGCTGATCGCCCTCCCGTGGAGCCGTTTTCGCCGGGAGAAGGGTGAGTAAAGAGTGAAACGATAAAATAAGAGAACTATGGGGGAAAACTTCTTACAAGAAGTTTTCCCCCATGCTGTATACGAAACCGCGCTGTGCCCGACATGGTGGGGAAAAACCCATAAAAACTTTTTTTTGAAAAGCTTTTTAAGGATTCTTAAGGTGCTTTTTCTCGAAAAAGCACCTTAAGTGGGGGATGGGGCAAAGCCCCATGACTTTCATCAACAGCCTGAAGCTCCCTTTTTCAAAAGGAAGCTTGCCCGCCGGAATCGTGCGCTCCTAAAGCATGATCCGCTTGATGCAGGCGCAGCCCTTGATGAGGCACGCCAGCATGGACAGCCCCAAAATGCCCATCGCCAGATCGAAATAGCGAATGGTGAAATCCCCATCCAGCCCCATGACGTCGGAATTCTGCCCCGACGGAGCGGAGGACGCGTTCCGGTGCTGATTTTGGTTGTCGCCCTCGGCGTCCAGATCGGATACGTGTCTCTTTTGGAGGGAATACTGCACCGATAGCGCCGGCTTGCGCAGACATTTCAGCCATGCGCCCATCGACGTGAGCGCGGGCGAGTGGGATTGCGAAAGAAGTTGATCGAAGGACGGAGATTCGGCCTGACCGCTGACCGCTGTGCCGCTTGACGGCATGGCGGTTTCTTGCTTATTCTGTTCTTGTTCCATAAAAA
>JAZQXS010000199.1:0-8617 GCA_045633025.1 Eubacteriales bacterium
GGACCGACGGCGGCGTCGATCACGGTGGAAACACCGGTGATCTTATCGGTAGAACGGGTGGAGAAGTCCACCTCACCGGCCGGAGGCCAGAAACCGTTACGTCTCATGATCTCGGAACCGTTTGCGTTCAGAAGCTTAACAGGAGAATTGGTACCGGACTTATCCTTACCGGTGATGGCGCTCTGAACGTCGCCCTCAGCGATGGTGGAGGTGGTAACGTATACCAGGTTCATATCCTTGTTGATGGCGATGTTGTTAAACTCGGTCGAGACCTTCTGCTCGGAAGCCTCGCGCTGCTCCTTGGTCTGGAAGCGGCGCCAGATGATCTCCCACGCGGACATGGAAACGGCCTGAGCACCGATAAATCCGGTGAACTCGCCCTCGTCGGTCATGACGATGATACCCTGATAGGTAGTGGAGGATACGACGTAGAGACGGTTGTAAGCGTCAACGGCCATAGCCACAGGCTTGTATACCGACTCCTCGTCGAAGAGGGAGGACTCGGGCTCCTCGATGATACGGATGAACTCACCCTCTGCATCGAACACGACAATACGGTTGGAACCGGTGTCGCAGACCCAAATGAGCTTCTCGTCGTTCTTGTGGCTGTTGTCCAGCAGGTTTGCCTCGCTGACGAACAGACCCTGGGGAGCGGACAGGCTATCCGGAACACCCTGATCGTTCGAGAACTCATCAATGGCGAACTTGAACTTGTAGTAGCGGTCCAGCACCACGATACGGTTATTACCGGTATCTGCGATGTAGACGTTGCCGGCATCGTCGGTGAGCATATCACCGGGATTCTCGATAGCCACGTCCAGACCCATGTCATCCGAGTCTACGGTTCTCATGGCGACGTAGGCATCGGGGGAGTAGAGCGCCTTACCGTTGATGTCGTAGGTGTAGGTCTGGTAGGCCGAGCTTGCGCCGGCGGTTACGCAGGCCGCGCTGACGATCATCAGCAGGGCGAAGAAGGTACACAGGATTTTACTGAATTTCTTCATTACTATATATACCTCCTTACAATTAGTCCTTCATACCACTGGAACCCATCGTTTCGATGATGTTCGACTGGGAAATGATGAAGATGATAATAGGAACCAGCATCATAATGACCTGGGAAGCGGCCGAAGCACCCGCACGCTTGATACCGCCCGCGGTGATCTGACCGATGGCGTAGTTGAAGGACTTGAGCTGCTCGGAATAGATGTACGAGGATGCGCCTGCGTTCCACAGACCCTGGAAGGAGTAGATGATCAGCGTCAGCCATGCGGGCTTAACCATAGGCATCGCAATAACCATGAAGATGTGGAACTCCTTGGCGCCGTCCAGACGGGCGGACTCCAGCACGGAGTCGTTTACGTTGGTATCCATGAACTGCTTCATCAGGTAGAAGCCCAGGGAAGAACACCAGGAGGGCACGATCAAAGCCCAGTAGGTATCCAGCCAACCGAGAGCGGACATCAGAATGAAGGAGGTGATACCGGTAACGGTGGAGTTGAACATCAGGGACATCTCAACCGTCTTGAACACGAAGTTACGGCCGGGGAACTTGATCTTTGCAACGGCGTATGCGCACAGAGAAGCGAGGATCAGGTGACCGGCGGTACCGCCGACAGACACCAGGATGGTGTTGAAGATGTAGCGGGAGAAGGGCACCCAGGAAATGTTCATCAGCGTGAACAGATCCTTGAAGTTACGCAGGGTAGGAGAGATAACGTAGAAACGGGGGGGATACATCCACAGCTCATCCAGAGGCTTCAAGGCCTGCATGACAACGTAGACCATGGGAAGGAACATGAATGCGCCCAGAATGATAAGGATGACCGAGATACCGGCATCGCCGCCCGCGGAGCGGGCGAGGACGACCTTATGTTTTCTTGTTCTTAATTTTGCCATATCAAGTACCTATCTTCGAAAGTATTCTCTTAACGAGCATGTTGGCGCCAATCATCATCAAGAAGAGAAGCATGGCGATAGCGGACGAATAACCGATCTCATAACGGGCTCCACCGTAGTCACCGAGGTGGTGCATGATGGTGTGAGCGCAGTAGTTGACCGAGGGGTTGCCGGCCAGTGCATCAACGATACCACCGAAACCGAAGGAGCCGGTGATGGACATGATCGCACCGAACATAAGCTGAGGCTTCATGGAAGGCAGGGTGATGTAGTAGAGCTCCTGCCAACGGTTCTTAACGCCGTCCACGGCGCCGGCCTCAAACAGGGAGCGGTCGATACCCTGAAGACCTGCGATGAAGGACAGGAAGGAGGTACCCAGAGAGGTCCACAGCGAAACGATGATACACAGGGGCATGACGTAAGTCTCATCGCGGAACCAGTTGATTTCTTCTTGAATCAAGCCCAATTTCATAAGGGTCGCGTTCGCCCAACCGTAGGTATCGGAGGAGAACAGGGTACCCCAGATCAGATACACCTGACCGGAAATGGAAGGCGCGTAGAAGACCAGGGTAACCAGCGCACGGATCTTGGGGGGCAACTCGTTGATGAACCATGCAACCAGGAAGGACATGATGTAGGACGAGGGGCCGACGATCGCGGCGAAGATGAAGGTGTTCTTGATACAGATGAGGAATACATCGTCATCGAAGAACAGAGTAACGTAGTTTTTCAGCCAAACGATGTTAGGCCATTCCAACATGTTAAAGTCTGTAAAACCGATGAAAACCGAAAGCACGACAGGCACGACGGTAAAGAGAGTGAACAGGATCATGTAGGGCGCGATCATGAGATAGGCGACCCAGTTCTGTCTGATCTCTTTGAGCTTCCACTGGAACATGGTAAGCTCGCGCGAGGCGGCTTGCTTCGAAGCCTTTTTAGTAGCCATTTAACTCTATCTCCTTATTTAAAATTGAAGGAACGGGGATTGCGGGAAACGAGGATCAGAATACGGGAGTCAGGCTGGCAGCCTCCTCGAGGAAGTTGACCATGCACTTCAGCTGAGTGGGCAGTTCGGTGGTGTTCTTGTAGACCTCGTAGGAGAAGCACTTGCGGATTCTCTTCTTCTCGTTCTTGGTCAGGCTGGTGTCGGTCATATCGTAGCCCATGACCTCGGTTCTGTCAGCGAGGAAGAGCTCGCCGGTAGGATCCAGCTTGTTGTACAGAGCAGCCACATCCTTGGCAGCCTGCGCCAGCTCGGCGGCATCGTCGCTCGCGATAGCGCGCTCGACCTGAGCCATGAGATCCTCATATTCAGCCTTGAAGGCAGCGTTCTCGCGGATGAAGCCAACCAGAGCCTCGAGCTGAGCCAAGCGCTTGGTCAGCAGATCCTTATAGGCTACGTCATCCTCGGTAAGGGTCTCCAGATTGAACTCGTTACGCTTACGCTCAATCTCCTTATTGATGGTAGGAACGTATTCCAGCATCGCGTCGGAGGGGTTCTTGTTGTCGTTGTAGGCACTCAGGAATGCGAAGTTGGTGTAACGGCCGATGATGTATGCACCGGGATAGTTGGGGATAGAAGCCAAGTTGTTGAACTGGAGTCTGATCTGAGAATACTCAGCGGTGGTCCAAGGCAGGGATGCGAGCGCGTTCTTATTGGAAACGGCCTGCTTTGCGGAGGGACCCATGATAGCGACCATCTCGTTGGAGAACTCCACCTGGAATACGTCGCCGTTGTACCACTTCATGAACTCCCAGGACTTCTCCTCCTGGTCGCAGCCCTTAACCATAACGGTTGCGGAGACACCGGAGACGGCCACGTTGTTGATGTTACCGTTCTTGTCGATCTCACCGGGCATGGGGATGAACTCCCACTTACCGTTGATCTCGGTTGCGAATACCTTAAGCTGGTTGTAGAAGCCGGTGTAGTCACCGATGATGATGGGCATCTCACCGGTACGGAAACGGTTAGCGCCGTCGTACTGGTAGGGGAAGGAGTACATGGTAAACAGGTTACACATCTTCTCGAAGGAAGCGAGACCGACCTTGGAGTCCAGGTTGATTCTCATACCGCCGTCAGCGAAGAGCTCGCCGCCCTGCTGATAGAGGAAGATCTGGAAGTCGGTAGGCAGACCGATCTGCATGTTGTTCGCCTGCAGAGTGGGGATGCAAGCCATGATATCGTCCCAGGTTCTGGGGATCTCAAGACCCAGGTCAGCCAGGATGTCGATACGGACGAACATCATCGCGAAGCCCTGAGACTCGGGCAGACCGTAGTAGTGCATCTGCTCGTCGGCATCCTCGATACCGAGAACGATCATAGCCGCCTCGTTGTAGTTGTCGCGGGTGAAGCTCTCAAAGTCCTCGAAATGCTCGATGCCCAGAAGAGCCGAACGAATCGCGTAGTTGATAACGTCGCCCGAACCCAGACCCAGATATACATCAGGGCCGGAGCCGGAAAGGATGGAAGGAAGCAGGGTACCGCCGGCAACCAGCTTCAGGTTGATCGGGATGTTGTTCTTAGGGGTGAAATCGTTGTTGATCAGGTTACGAACGATCAAGAACTGGTCGCGGGCGCTGGCCATCCAGACCTCGGTGGATTCCTCGTCGGTCTCAACCAGAGCACCCATGTTGTTGTAGTCACGGAAGAAGGACTGGAAGAAGCCCTTGACCTCGTGGAGCAGAGACTGGAAGAAGTTCGGCTCTGCGGCAGGCATCTCCTCGCCTGCGGGCTGGACCAGGATGTAGTCGAGCTGAAGGGGCTGAGTCTGCACGTCAGACAGGAAGGTACCCAGAGTACCGATGTAGCCCTTGAGCTGGGAGAGGTTCTTTGCGACCTCGTCGTCATCCGTACCCATCTTCTCCAGCAGACGGGCAACCTTTTCCAGGGTAGCCGCGTTGGAGGACTTCTCGCCGGCGATGGCGATCAGCTCGTCATACAGCTTCCAGAGCTCACGGGACTGAACCACCATGTCGATCATGGTGTCGGGCATAACCTGGGAGAAGCCGTAGTCACGGTACTGGTCGGGGGACAGACCGGTCAGCTTGATGATGTTCAGGTAGTCGGTGTTGATGGAGTTCACGACGTCCTCAACGCGGCGAACCACATCGCCCATCAGACCCAGAGTAACCTCGTAGCGGATCGTGTAGACAACGTCCTTCTCGAGATACACGCTGTATGTAGTGTGCTCGTCGTCCTCGTCGATGTCACCGTCACCGTTGGTATCTGCGGCAGCGCCGGCCATCTGGGTGACCTGCCATGCGTCGTCGTAGTTGTATACCAGCGTGTTGGCCTCCTCGAAGGGAACGCCGTTGTAGTAACCGTCGTCACCGGGCTGCAGCGTCTCGTCACTATAAATGTAGAAAGAGCGGCAGGTGTACATACCGTCCAGGATGTTCTGACGGTAGCGGGAAACGATGTCGTAGCGGCCGGAGGAGCTCACCTTGAAGCTGTACTCCACCCACTGACCGGCGGTAGCCCACTTCTCGCCGCCGACGGTATTCAGCACAATGCAGGTTACGTCGGTAGGAGAGTTGATGGCGCAGGAGCGATCCTCAACGGGGTAGATCGTCTTGTTGGACATGACAGTCGGAAGCTCCGCCTCGATCTTGACGGTGTCCTGACCGACAGGCTTGTCGGCGTACTTAGCGGCATAGTCCGCATAGGAGACGGTCTGCTCCAGGGGATACAGGGTGATGGCCTTGATGGACATAGGCTCGTTCTGACCCTCCAGGGTGATGGTGGTCAGGCCCTTCTCCAAAACGAAGGCGAAATTCTCGGTGTAATAACCGCTGGAATCCTTCAAATAATAAGTCATCCAGCCGGGCTCATCCGCGGTAGTGGGACGGAGCTCGTTCTTGGTGATATCGCGCTGGAAGAAGCGAACGTTATGCTCATCCGCGAACTGCGACATAGCCTCGGTGATGTACTCGGGGAACACAATGTAGGACTTACCGTCTCTCTGCTCCACCTTGTAGCCGACAGCCTCAGCCTCGCTTACAAGATCGGAAGAGATCTCGAAATCCACATAGTCGTTGACCCAGCGCTTGGGGATCGTCAGATAACGAGCCTCGGCGAAAGGTACCTTGTCATTGATCTTCAGAATACGCTCAATGGAAGTCGCGCGGTTCTGGTCGGGGTAGTACTCGATCTTGATCGCGTACTTGGCGGTCTCAGGGATATCGACCGTCCAGGTAACCGAACCGTTCTGGGGAGTATACAGCGCGTCCTTACCGTCTCGCTGTACCATATCGAAGCCGTCGCCATCAGCGACGAACTCATCGATGGGCACCTGAACAGTTTGGGTTGCATTGGGCACGTTGGCGTATTCCTGGGAGTATTCCTCATACGAGATCGCATTCAGAATCTCACGGAGATCTTCCAACGTTTGATCGGTAGTAGAACCTTCGGAATCCTCAGCTTCCGAAGCGGAAGCGAAAATGGCCGCGTTGCCCAGAACCATGACCAGGCAAAGCAGGAAAGCCGCTATCCGTGTAAATTTCTTTTCCCTCATTACACTTTTCCTCCTGTGTAGATTTTGGCTCGCGGCTCGGGAAAAACCGCGACCCAGGCGGGTATGATGCTGCCGTCAACATACCGTGATGCGGAGAGCCATCCCTTACCTCTCCTGCGCGTCCGCCGGCATCGGCTCTCCCGGCAGTCGGGCACTCACGGGAAAGCCGCGCAGAGGTAAGCGCGGTCGCTCCGTGGGCTCTCAGCCGAAAACAGCAAGACGCATACGAGGCAGGACAGGCAGGATTCAGTCGGCGCGTATTGCCTCGACGCCGGATGCTCCTTTCCCGTCACCCTTTTCGGGAAGAAGAGCTCCTGCTTCGAGGCATTGCAGCACCGGTCAAATCCGTGCGGGATGGTTGCATAACACCCTAATTTGACGCTACTATGATACCACAAAAACGCAAAAAAGTCAAGTGCCCATCAACTTTCATACATATAAAGCGGGTCAAAAGCGCGACGTTTTCGCGGATTCACAATTTGTTCACAGTTCCCTCTTCGCGGCCGACACACCGCAGTTCGCGTTCACGAGAACCCGTGAGAGCAAGGACAATTTGAACAAAAAGTAAAAAATCCAATTCCAATTCCAGGAAAGACACACTCTGTTCATTTTAAGTATGAATTTATTTACATTTCGTTGCCTTTTAATTTACTTTTTTCACAATTCCGTCATCCGTTTGTCACATCGCGAGCATGTTATTTCATCACGCGTTCATCGGATTGCCATGGCAGATTGCACAAATTCCGAGTCTTTTTTTCTACATTTGCACGCTTTGCACAAACTTTCCCCGCTCGCACTTTTGCACACCCATGCGGTGCTATTTTCGCCTTTGCTTTCCATTTTTTCGGCTTTTTTCGCTGTGCGCTTGCATTTCCGCTCAAAATGTGCTATACTATGACCAAATCTCTCGCGGCCGCCGAGGCCGTCACATCCCATGAAAGGAATCCGCACACGATCATGAAAAAGCAAGCCTTCCCCCGCGCCGCCATCACCCCCAAGGGAGAAAAAGCCCTCCGCGGCGGCCATCCTTGGGTCTACGCCGACGAGATCGTCGAGCTTCCCTGCCCGCCCGCCGACGGCGACCCCGTAGACGTTTATTCGACAAAGGACAAATACCTGGGCACCGGTTTCTATAACAGCCACTCCAAGATCCGCATCCGCATCCTCTCCCGCAACGCCAACGACACCTTCGACGAGTCCTACTGGGAGCGGCGCCTGCGTTACGCTGTCGCCTACCGCCGCACCGTCATGGGCGAGACGGATTTCCGCGCCTGCCGCCTCATCTTCGGAGAGGCCGACGGATTTCCCGGTCTGACCGTGGATCGCTTCGAAAATGCCCTTGTGGCGCAAGTACTTTGCCTGGGCACCGAGCGTATCCGCGACACCCTGTTTTCCGCTCTCGTCCGCATCCTGCGGGAGGAATACGGCGCACGGATCGACGCGCTCTACCTCCGCAATGACGTCGCCATCCGCGAGCTGGAGGGCATGGCGCAATACACGGGCTTCTACACCGCCGAGGGCCTCGGTCTGCGCTCCGAGGCGGACGAGACCGCCTGCGCCGCCGCAGAAAGCCGTGATTTCGGCACCGTGACCATCACCGAAAACGGCATCCGCTACACCGTGGACTACATAAACGGCCAGAAAACCGGCTTCTTTTTGGATCAGAAATATAACCGCCGCGCCATCCGTCGCATCGCCGAGGGCAAAACGGTGCTGGATTGCTTCACCCACACAGGCTCCTTTGGCCTCAACGCCGCCGCCGCAGGGGCTAAGCGCGTCACCTCGGTGGACATCTCGGCCGACGCTCTGGCGATGGCGTCCCGAAACGCTGTGGAAAACGGGCTTTCGGAGGTGATCGAGTACGTAGAGGCCGACGTGTTCGACTACCTCAAGTCCCTCTCCGAAGCAGGCCGCAAGGGCTGTCCCTACGACTTCATCATCCTCGATCCGCCCGCCTTCACCAAGAGCCGCGACACCCTCCGCAACGCCATCAAGGGCTACCGTGAGATCAACGCCGCCGCGATGCGCCTCCTCCCCAGAGGCGGCTACCTGGCCACCTGCTCCTGCTCCCATTTCATGACCGACACCTACTTCAAGCAGATGCTCCACAACGCCGCCGAGGACGCGGGCGTATCCCTGCGTCAGATCGAAGCCCGCCAGCAGGGGCCGGATCACCCCATCCTTTGGAACGTACCGGAGACGGA
>JAZQXS010000200.1:0-8667 GCA_045633025.1 Eubacteriales bacterium
CTGACCGCCGCTCTGCTCCTGCTCTCTGCCACCGCTTGTAAGAAGGATCCCGGCAAGCCCGAGGAGACCACCGATGCTATCGATACTGCTGACACCGGTTCCTATATCGTTGTCGGTACGGATGAAGAGGGGAACCCCGTGACCTCTCCCGTGGAGGACGACACCAACGAGACCGACATCAACAACGATCCCCAGTATGATCCCACCGAGGAGAACCCCACCTTTACCGACGTCACCATGAAGGTCACCGTCATCAGCCACGTGGGTACCGTCCGTACCTCCACTCGTATCGAAGAGGGTAACTCGGTTGGCTGGCCTTCCGAGGGCAAGATTCTGGATGCAACCGGCGAGAGCGCTAACTGGTATCGCGTCACCTACCCCGTAAACGGTGAAGATCAGGATTGCTACATTGCCAAGACCGTCGCCGCCGATGCTTCCGCTCTGGACGGCTTCACCACCATCGAGAACGGCGAGGAAGTCGAGATCACCGTAAACACCGTGAACGTCCGCTCCTATCCCTCCACCTCTACCACAAACTCCATCCGCGGCAACCTGAAGCTGGGCGACAAGGTTACCCGTATGGCTGTCAGCGACAAGTGGAGCCGCATCCTCTTCGAGGTAACCTCCGAGACCGAAACCGATGAGGAAGGAAATCCCGCCGTTGAGATCAAGCAGTACTACGTCAGCAATGACTGTCTGAAGGTCGTAGAAGCCGCCGACGCGCAGTAATCGGCAACCATAATTTCATAAAGAGAAGGCTGTTTCAAATTTCCATTTGAGGCAGCCTTCTTTCGTAGACCTCGAGAGGGTAAATGAGGAGAACGTACTTCCATATGTCCGATTCCTCAAAGCTTTCTTCATATCACAGGAATCCCGTCAACTCCGGGATAGACGCGATCAGCGGTCTCTCCTTTGTTCGCAGGATACTTTCGTGCTGATGCCCCTGCGAAAACAGAACGCAATCCGCTCCTACCGCCGCAGCCACATCCGCGTCATGCACCGTGTCCCCCACAAAAAGAGGACTCGCCCCCGGATGCCGCTCCATCCACGCCACTGCCAGAGCCGTTTTACTCCGCGCATGGATATTGTCCAGCCCCATGACCTCTTCAAACGCGTGTGTCAAAGAAAGCCGCTTCAATTGACGCTCCAACTGCGGAAGGTTGGAAGCAGACAGCATCACCTGCGGGATCCCCTTTGCCCGAATCGCCGCGATGGTCTCCATAACCCCGTAGTTCAGCGGGCAGGTCTCCTCCCCCGCCACATACAAAGCCACCCATTCAGGCGCCAGGACGGTGTCATAGTCCTCCCGCTCAAAGTCAAATCCCAGCCGACGGTAGTACTCATCGATGGGAAAGCCGAAAACCCGACGATATGCGTCCGTATCGGAGATCACCGGCAAGCCGCGATCGGCCAGCATCCGATTGACGCAATCCATCCCCAAACGAACGTCATCCAGAATTGTTCCGTTAAAATCCCAAATCACATGTGTATAAGCCTGCGGACATTGCATAATTGCACTCCATTCTAAAATCCTATGCGCAACAGAGAAAAGAGCGATCAAAGACCGCTCTTTTCTTTCATGTTTAAAATCGCTTAATCCTCGGACTCATCCTCAACGAGATAGCCGTAGGTAGACAGCCAGGTCTGGTATACCGTATAGGGAGAGCTACCGCTGGTATCAGTCGTCTGCTCATCCGCAGCTACGTTCTCGCCGAGAGGCATCTCGGGATCATACTCAGGGTTGGTTGCCTTGTTCAGCTTGGTATCACCTGCGGAGGCGGAGAACATATAGTGCAAGCCGTCCGTGGTGTCGCTCATCAGATCCATCAAGCTACTCTTATCCGAGCACTCGCTGATCAGATCCAGTGCCTCAGCGTTCAGCTCAGCGATGTGATCGATCAGAGCAACATCCAGGCTGTAGTCGCTGTCAGCAGTCATAGCGTTGAAGTCAAAGCCCATCAAAGGATTGACCAGAGAATCGTTGTTCTGAGACTTTGCATAGAGCCAAGCATCCACGCCCATGGACTCGGGAGGAGTGGCAATGAAGCAGTTACCGGTCTTTTCGATGTCCATACGGTAGATACCGTACTTCTCGTTGGAGAGCAGGCGCGCGGTGGTCTTCTCGGTCGCCTTATCCTCAATGACCTGGTAGTGCTGATCCTTGATACCGTACTGAAGCAGATCACGCAACTCCTTATTGGTGTTCAGGTAGGTAATGACCTCCATGGAACGAGCCAGGTAGTTGCTGTTGGAGTATACGGCGTACATATTACCGTACAGCTCTTCCTCGGTAGCCTCAGGATACTCAGCTACGACAACATAGTACTCCTTACCGGTCTCATCGGTGTAAATACCGTTCTTCTCATACTCCAGCTTAATGCGGGCGTCACCCTTAACGAAGGAAACAGCGGCGGTCTGGCCGTCCTTCACCTCGCCGTAGAACTCCTGATAGGTGTAGTTCTTCAGGGTAGCATACATCTCGCGGTACTCTGCATCGGTAAACAGGGAGTTGAAGCCCAGATTGATCTTACCGCGGGAACGCAGAGAAGCGTCCTTCATCATAGTACCCAGGATGGAGAAGTCTGCATCGGTATTGTAGGAATAGTAGTAAGTAGGACGGGTAACACCGTCAGCGTCCAGACGAGTCTCGCCTTCAATGATCACGCGCTTATCCTCGCGGACAGCATCGCCGTTCTCGTCAACCAGATACAAAGAGCCTGCGGCGGCGGCATCGTAGCCACCAACAGTATCCTTCTTTTCATTGTAGATGTAACCGCCCTCGTTGTCGGTTCTGTAACTGTAATGCAGTACGTTACCCTCTGCATCCACGAACTGACCCTGCGCGTTGGTCTTGTAGAGCACGTCGGGGGTCGCATAGCCGGTAATCACCTTGGTGGTCTTCTCGACCTCATTACCCTCGTCATCGTACTCCAGCTCCACGCGCTCGATCTCCTTCTTGAGCACGTAGGTACGGTCTTTGGTCTCGTCATACTTGTACTCATAGACGGACTGATCCACGTAGGAGAGATCCCAGTACCAGCACAGCATCTTAGCGCACTGCTCAAACGTAGCAGCAAGAGGAACCACGTAGCCGGCATCCTCGGCGGTCTTGCCCTGAACCTCATTGTAGTTCTTGACGTCGTTGAGGAAGGTCGCCACATCCAGAACGCTCTGCACGTTGTCGATCTTCTGGTAGTACATATCAAAGAGAGCCTTGTCGATCATCATGTAGGTGTACTCACCGATCTCCACGTTGTTGGGGATGGCGTACACAGCGCCCTCGATCTGCACACCGTTGAGCAGAGAGGTGGAGATGTAGTCGTTCAGCTTCTTGGAAGAGGTAGACAGCTCCTCGTTCAGGGGAGCCAGCCACTCGGAGTTATAGTACTTCATGTAACGATCGTAGCCGGACAGATAGAAGATGTCGACCTGGTTAGGCTTGGGATCGGGATACTTGATCTCCGCGATACCGAACTCGTTCAGGAAGGTCTCCTCCTCGGTCACGCTCTGCTCGCCGTCCTCGTCATCCTCTTCCTCTACCTCTGCGTACTTAGCGTACTGGGGGTACTCGGCGTAGAAATCCTTGGTAAGCTGATCGTTGTCCTTGCCGTCCTCGCCCTTGTGCATCTTAAGATAGCGGCGGAGCTCCTTAGCGGCTTCCTCTGCCATCTCGATATCGTGCTGAGCAGTCTCAATGGCTTCCTCCAGTTTGTCATAGTATTCGTCCGCGGTGCAGAACTCAATCACCACGTTGGTCTTGAACTTGGACTTGGTGATCTTGGTGAATGCCTCGTTGACGAGCTCCTTAGCCTTTTCGTCGGTCTCATCCTCCGTGATGACCCACATCACGATGGTCTTCGCGCTGTTATCCACATCATTTTTGTTCTCTTCGGGATCCTTCTGAGTGGAGCAGCTGGTGAAGACACAGGCCAGCAACATCAGAATGCTCAGTGTCAAGCAGATGAGCTTCTTGTTCATATATCGTTCCTCCTTCATTGACACCGACCACACGCGCAGGCGGGCAGACGGGTGCCGCTTTTATACCTATATATTGTACACTATTTTCATGAATCTGTCAAGTGATATTTTTGAGTGCCTGCCTGTTTTTGGGACGATTCTCCCATTCACAGAGCAGGTTTTTAATACATCTGTCACAAACAAAGAGGTCAAAAATTGTGTCAATCGCCGATTTTATTGTGCAAACCGCCGTTTTTGACCATCGCTTATTGCGATATGCAACAAATTATTAAAAATATCACGAGTTCCGCTCCGTCAATCAATCCAAAAAGCCCTTCAGATGGCGGGCGCGGCTGGGATGGCGGAGCTTTCGGAGCGCCTTCGCCTCGATCTGGCGGATACGCTCACGGGTGATGTTGAATTCCTGCCCCACCTCCTCCAGGGTACGGGTACGGCCGTCATACAGACCGAAACGGAGCTTGATGACGTGCTCCTCACGGGGGGTCAGGGTGTGGAGCTCGCGCTCAATGACCTCGCGGAGAATGGTCTGGGAAGCGGCATCCGAGGGTGCCGGCGTATCCTCGTCCTGAATGAAGTCACCCAGATGGCTGTCCTCCTCCTCACCAATGGGAGTTTCCAGCGAAACAGGATCCTGCGCGATCTTCATGATCTCCCGCACCTTATCGGCGCTCATGCCCATCTTCTCGCCGATCTCCTCGGCGGTCGCCTCGCGCCCGTACTCCTGGAGGAGCTGGCGGGAGTAGCGGGACACCTTATGGATGGTCTCCACCATATGCACCGGGATACGGATGGTTCTCGCCTGATCCGCAATAGCGCGGGTGATGGCCTGGCGGATCCACCAGGTCGCGTAGGTAGAGAACTTGTAGCCCTTGGTGTAGTCGAACTTGTCCACAGCCTTCATCAGACCCAGGTTACCCTCCTGGATCAGATCCAGGAAGAACATACCGCGGCCGACGTACCGCTTGGCAATGGAAACCACCAAACGAAGGTTGGCCTCCACCAGGGCCTTCTTGGCCTCCACGTCGCCTGCGGCCATCAGCTCGGCCAGCTCATGCTCGCGGTCGGAGGTGAGCAGAGGCACGCGGCCGATCTCCTTGAGGTACAGACGAACGGGATCATCCACCAGACCCTCCTGCTCCAGGATACGCTGCATGTTCTCGCTGTTACCGAACTGCTCGACCTCGTTCTCGATCTCGCTCATTTCGGTGCCGGAGAGCTCGGGCAGGGGCACGCCGCCGTCACCCAAGGACTCGTAGAGCTTGTCCAGACTATCAATATCGTAGTCCATCTCCTCCATAGCCGCATCCAGCTCGCTCTCGGACAGACGCCCCTTCTTGCTCTTTTCGATCAGGTCGTCCACCCGGGCGTTCTTCTCGGCCTCGGTGCGGAGGATCTTCTTTTCACCGCGTTTCTCGGTGGACATCTTTTGTTCCTTCATGTTTTCGAATTCCTTTCTTGCCCGGCTCCCGCGATTCGGTCAGCCGTCTGTATTTCACAATTTATGATTTACGAATCAGAGTCGTCGCCAACGCCCTTCATACGCCGGCGCTTACCGGCCAGGATCATTTGGATACTGTCCAAGGGCGGCGCATCCTTGGCCGCGCGATGCTCCCGCTCCCGCGAAAGCGTCTCGGCGGCGGCGCGGAGCACCGAGGTGCCGTTTTCAGAGAGTCGGCGGCGGTTCTGCTCCAAGCGAGCCAGGCGCCCCATCTCCTCGGGGGAGAAGTACTCACCCATCAGAGAGAAGTCAAAACCTCCGTCGGTTTCCTCCAGCGCCATGATGCAATCGAAAGCGCGGCGATGAAAGGCCGTCACAAAGCTCTCCGATCCGATGGGCACCTGCCCGGTGGAGACCGCCTTGCGATGCTCGCCGTACAAAAGGAGCAATCCGATGATGGCCTCCTCGGCGGCGGCGGCCTGTATGTTGCCCGCGGCCTCGGGGTTGACTTTATCCCGTATGCCCATGGCCGACAGTCTGGCCTGCTGGCTCTCCTGCTGCTTCCCTGCCTTGGCGTTGCGGCGCATGGCGCCCTCCACGTCCTTGCGCAGGCTGTCCTCGCTGATGGAAAGTCTGTCCGACACCGCGTGGATGTAGACCTCCCGCTCGGCCGACGAATACACCCGCGCCATGATGTCGCAGAGCTCGGCGGCAGCCTTGATCTTCTCGTCGGGGATATTCAGATCATGCTTGGCCAGCACCGATTGGAGCTTGAACTCAAAGCCGGTATGGCTCTGCTTGATGAGCTGACGGAAGCGATCGGCTCCAAATTTCTTGATAAACTCATCGGGATCCTTGGCGCCCTGCATCTGCAAAATGCGGACGTCCAGCCCCACCTTGGCGAAGATCCCCATGGCGCGGTGGGCGGCGCGCTGGCCGGCCTCGTCCGAGTCGTAGGCCAAAATGACCTGCTTGGTATATTTCGCCATAACCCGCGCCTGCTCGTCGGTGAGCGCCGTACCCAGGGAGGCGGCGGCGTTCTCAAAGCCCGCGGCGTGGAGGGAGACCACGTCGATGTTGCCCTCGCAGAGGATGAGCTGCTCGGCGCAGTGATTTTTCGCAAAGTTGAGCGCGAACAGATTCCGCCGCTTTTGGAAGGCGGGGGTATCCGAGCTGTTGACGTACTTCCGCGCATCCTGTCCGCCCACGTCACGGCCGCTGAAGGCGATGACGTTGCCGGTCATATCAAACACAGGGAACATGACCCGATCCCGGAACAGGTCGTACGCCCGTCCCGACTTCTGGCTGACGCCGCAGAGGAAGGCCTCCTTCATTTCCTGGTCGGTAAAGCCATTCCTGCGGAGCACGTCGGTCAGCGCGCCGAACTCGTTGGGCGCGTAGCCCAATCCAAATCGGCGAATGATGGACATAGGCAATCCGCGCGTCTCCGTGAGATAGGCGAGACCCGCCCGCCCGATGTTCGGGTCAAACAAGCAGTCCCGCCAGAACCGCGCGGCGATGAGGTTCATTTCGAACACCCGCTTGCGGGAGACCCCGCGCTGTTCCTCGCGGCCGTCGGCGGGGAGCTCCACGCCGCTCCGTTTGGCTAAAAATTCTATGGAGCCCTTATAATCCAGGTTCTCCATGCGCATAATAAAGGTGAAGGCATCCCCGCCCGCCTCACAGCCGAAGCAGAAAAAGCTCTGATTATCGGGGAAAACCGTAAAAGACGGAGTCTTTTCGCTGTGGAAGGGGCAGAGTCCGTTGTAGTTGGAGCCCGCCCGTTTGAGGGAGACGTAGGTGCCGATGAGATCGACCAGCTCCGACCGATCCTTGATCGCCTCCACGATCTCGCGTGGATACAGACTCATTCCTGCAACCCCCTCCAGACCCGAGGCACGTATTTCGCCTCATAGACTTCAATGGCGTAGCGGTCGGTCATACCCGATATGAAATCCGCCACGGAGCGCTCCACCGTCTCCTCCTCGTCCAGGCCGATGCGGCGGCGGTAGCGTTCGGGGAGCTTTTCCGGGCGCTGTACGTAGTAATCGAACAGGGTGCACACCACGTCCTTGGCCTTAGTCTCCTCGGTCTTGGCGCGGGGATTGAGATATACGTTCTCGAATAGGAAGGCTCGAAGGGCATCCGTCGCCGCCTGTACCTGCGGCGTCATGGAAATGGTATACGAGTCCATACTGGATTCCACCACCGAGGTGACCATGGTATTGATGCGCCCGCTGTGGGTATCCCCCAGCACCGCCGTCAGCTCCCGCGGAATCTCTTCCTTATTTAATATACCGGCGCGGATGGCGTCGTCGATATCGTGGTTGATATAGGCGATACGGTCGGCAAACTTGATGAGCTGCCCCTCCGGGGTAGACGCCACGGATTTTCCCGTATGGTTGACGATGGCATCCCGCACCTCCCAGCAGAGGTTGAGCCCCGCTCCGTCCTTTTCCAGCTTCTCCACCACCCGTAGGCTCTGGCGGTAGTGGGCGAACTGCGGGTCATAGCACTTGCGAAGCGCATCCTCTCCCGCGTGGCCGAAGGGAGTGTGACCGAGATCGTGCCCCAGCGCGGCGGCCTCCACCAGATCCTCATTGAGGCGCAAAGCCCTCGCCATCGTGCGGGCGATCTGGGTGACCTCCAGGGTGTGCGTCAGGCGGGTACGGTAATGATCTCCCGCAGGCGCCAAAAAAACCTGGGTCTTGTACATCAGCCGACGGAAGGATTGGCAGTGAATGATGCGGTCTCGATCCCGCTGGAACTCGCCGCGCAGAGGGCTGGGCTCCATAGGGATCTCCCGCCCGCGGGATGCCGCCGTACGGGTCGCATAGGGAGACAGGAGCAGGGTCTCCTGTTCCTCCAGCCATTGATGAAAATTCTTCTCCATGACTCGCCTCCCTCTCCGCTCGCGCGGCTTTTGCTTCTACATTATAATATACGCAGGCGGGTCGGATTTTACTTTTTTATTTCGGCGGGAAATTACAAAAAAATTGAGAATTTTTGTATCATCCCGTTTCCCGATTCCGAAGTCCCGCATTCGGTTTCTGACCGAAATTCTTCACAAAATTCGCCGTAATCGAACATCTCCCAAGTGAAGTGAGGATATTCCCGCTCCGCGAGACACAATTCTCCCCCCACGGTCTTGATTTTTCTCTCCCGCTGTGGTAGAATGTAGGCAGACAAAGGCCCACGTCGCACAATTTCACCACGAAAGGACACTTGCATACTTATGGAAAAGAAAACCC
>JAZQXS010000201.1:0-8898 GCA_045633025.1 Eubacteriales bacterium
CCAACGGGGTCATTACTGCCTCCACCCCGCTGTCGGTAACCGAGGCCGGACGAAAAGCGGCAACGGTTTCCGGACTGCAAAAGCTCTTTGGCGAGGCCAAGGCATTCAACAAAAACGAGGTAAAATTCTGCGGTTTGGAGCGTCCGGAAATTTCTGCGGAGCTGCATTGGACGGTTGACATGGCTGACTTCTCTCCGATCAGCCGCGACATGCTGATGCGCAGAGAGATCGCGCTTCCCCTGTTCGAGCTTACCGAATGTGAAAACGAAATGCTGACCTTGACAGTGCATCATCCCGCTGACAGGTATTGTCCCGAGGAGGATACCGCAGGGGGGGAGGAGAGCGGATGCGACCCTGACGAGGCAGAAATGACCGACTCTGTCTCGGTAACGGGCTCTGCCGAACGGATTCTCCAAGCAATATCCGATCTTCTGACAGCCGCGCAAACGCTCATGAGCGATTCCCGCACACGCAAGGTCGCGTTGCATGGAGTCGATCGATCCTACATCGTTACGCTGGCGCATACAGCCTCGGAATACGGAACCTCACTGCGCATGACGGTAGAGCCCATCCGCTTCAACCGTCAGCGCTTCTACGGCAAGCGTGACGGAGAGCTGGACTACGCCCAATGCGGAAGTCCTTGCCAGATCCACGAAATGAGCGGCGCGAAAAGCTTCGCCGCCTTGCTCCTTCCCTGCGCCGTGGCTCTGCCCGAGTATTTGAGCGATTCCGACGCTGAATGCCTCCACAAGCTTCACAGGCTGTTGAAATAACGAAGCCATGCTTTCATCGATCGGGTGTATGACAAGCATCATATAAGAGGACAACACCATGAAACATACCGCTGTCCCCGTTTCGGTCGTCCTGTACGGCCACCTCACCGTCAAATTTTTTGAGGATAACCGTGCCACCGTAATCTACCTCGGCTATCCCCTCACCCTATCCCCCGACGAATTCCGTCTGCTCCGTACGATCCTGACGCAACCGTCTGACCAAGCCGACCCGCAGGGATACTTCCCTGTCCCTACCATTCTGAACGCTATGCGACGCTCGGTAGCAGAGGAACACCCTCTGTCCGACGAAGAGCGTTTGGCCATCTTCTTCGGCGGAGATACACACGCGCCCCGAGATCCCTATTCGGTAGAGCAGATCGCGATTCTGGCATCGCGCATCAACAAGAAATCTGCCGCCATCGGCGGTCGGAAGCTGATTGCCGGGAAAAGCCATCACGGCTACCGGATCAATCCGTATATGTAATATGTAGCTCTACCGCTGAGAGTCGGCCTACATGCCCCACATCCCTCGCAAGATCCGCCACCAGATATCCCCAAACCGCAGTTTTTCTACGGTTTGGACGGCCGTAACAGGCACTTCGCCAATGGATTGCCCTTTGCAGGTGTAGACGATCTTACCTACGGCCTCTCCCGCGCGTACAGGAGCTTGGAGCGTATCCGGCAGCGTCACAGAATGATCCACGGCTGCCATATCCGCCTTGGGCAGAACCGCCGTAAAGCCGGGATAGGCCAGCTCTACGCTGTCCTCTTTTCCTCCCGTGACCTTCATGGGCGAGAGGCGTCCCGCCTCTGCGGTATATAATCCGTAGGCTCCAAAGCCCCAATCCAACAGCTTTTGCGCGGCGGCGTTGCGGATATCCCGATTCTCCGCCCCCATGATGACACAGATGAGGGTCATTCCCTCCCGCTCTGCCGTCACCGAAATGCAGAAGCCCGCTTTATGGGTAGAACCCGTTTTGAGGCCGTTACAGCCACGGTAATAACGCACCAGACGGTTGGTGTTGGTCAGACCAAAGGCTCCGTTTCGGATGGTATCCATCCAAGTAGAGCTGTACTCCAAAATTTCCTTGTGCGCGATGAGCGCGCGGGACATGATCGCGATGTCCTCCGCCGAGGTAACGTGATTCAAAGCGGTATCGTCCAGCCCGTTGGTGTTTTCGAAGTGGGTGGCGGTCATGCCCAATTCCCGTGCTCGCTCATTCATGCGGCGGACGAATGCCTCCTCGCTCCCATAGGTGTGCTCCGCCAGCGCTACCGCCGCATCGTTGGCCGAAGCGATAACCACGCTCTTGATGAGATCGCGGACGGTCATCTGCTCCCCTTCCTTGAGGTAGATCTGCGAGCCGCCCATGGATGCGGCGTGAGCCGAGGCGGTGACGGTATCCTCCCACTTGAGCTGTCCTGCATCGATGCACTCCATGACCAAAAGCAGGGTCATGATCTTGGTCACCGAGGCGGGAGGCATGGCTTCGGCAGGGTTTTGGGCATAGAGGATCTTCCCCGTGGAGGCCTCCATGAGGACAGCGCTTTTGCAATCCAATGTAAAATCAGGGGCGGGGGACGGGGTATCGGCAACCGCGCAGGGGATCAGCGCGCCTCCCAAAAGACAGATTACCAAGACCAGCATCAAAATTTTGCGGATACGCATAGAAATACCACCTCTCTCATTTTTCTCGGTAGAGAATATGAGGGAGGTGGTTTGATTATGATTGATTACTCAGCCGAGAACTTATACACGGTGGTGTAATCGTAAACCTCACCGGGACGAAGGATGCAATCGGTAAAGCCTTCCTCGTTCTGATGATGCACGCTGTCGGGCATGGACTGGGTCTCCAGGCAGAAGCCCGTCTGGGTGGTCTGATGCAGACCGCCGCGGAGAGGGAAATTGGGGTTCTTCAGGAAATTGGCCGAGTAGAACTGCACGCAGGGCTGGTTGGTGTACATCTCCATCCTGCGGCCGGTCACGGGGTCGCAGGCCACGGCGCGGAGCTTGATCTCTCCGCCCGCCTTGCAATCCTTCCAGTTCGTGAAGTTAAAGCAATGATCGTAGCCTCCTGCCAGATGAAGATCCTCGCAATCGGCGAAGAAATCACGGCCGATAGGCTTGGCCTGACGGAAATCAAAGGGAGTGCCGTCCACAGGCTTGACCGCCACGGGGATGAGCTCCTTGTCGCCGGCCACGTAGGACTCGGCATCCAACCACAGCACCTGGCCAAACACGGTACCCGAGGCGTTGCCGCCCATGTTAAAGTAGGCGTGGTTGGTGAGGTTGACGGGGGTGGCCTTGTCGGTCACGGCCTCATAGCGGATGGAGAGCGCATTGTCATTCGTCAACGTGTAGGTGACCTTAATATCCAGATTGCCGGGGAAGCCCTCGTCTCCGTCGGGGGAGAGGTGGGTGAGAGTCAGCACAGCGCCGGCGGCGGTGACCGCGGTTTCGGCCTTCCAGATGACGTAGGAATAACTCTTCAAGCCGCCGTGGAGGGTGTTATTTCCATCATTGGCGTACAGGGTATAGGTCTCACCGTCCAGCTCGAAGGACGCCCCGCCAATGCGGTTGCCCACGCGCCCTACCAGAGCGCCCAGATAGCCGTCTGCGTTCTCATAATCCGCCACGGAATCGTAGCCAAGCACCACGTCGGCCATTTTCCCGTTTCTGTCGGGGGTTTTGAGGCTGACGAGGGTACCGCCGAAGTCGGTGATCTCGGCAACAACGCCGTTATCATTCATAAGGGTATAGAGGCTTGCGACCTCACCGCTCTTGATCGCGCCATAGGGGCGAGTGTAGATATTCATGGTCTGCACCTCCGAAATCAGTCCCCGTATCCGTTGGGGTTCTTGGTCTGCCAGTTGTCGGCGTCACGGCACATATCCACCATACCGTACTGCGCCTCCCAGCCCAGGATCTCCTTGGCCTTGGTGGCATCGGCGTAGCAGGTGGCGATGTCGCCGGGACGGCGGTCTACGATCTTATAGGGCACCTTCTTGCCCGTAGCCTCCTCGAAGGAGCGGACGATGTCCAGCACCGAGTAGCCGTGTCCGGTTCCGATGTTGTAGGGCTCCACACCCGTAACCTGACGGGCGCGGTTGAGGGCGCAGAGGTGAGCGCGGGCGAGGTCTACAACGTGAATGTAGTCGCGAACGCCCGTACCGTCGGGCGTGTCATAGTCGTTACCGAATACCGAGAGGAACTCGCGGCGGCCTGTGGCGACCTGGGTGACGTAGGGGAACAGGTTGTTGGGAATCCCCTTGGGATCCTCGCCCATCAGACCCGACTTGTGGGCGCCCACGGGGTTGAAGTAACGCAGAATGCTGACCGACCAATCGGGGTTGGCCTTCTGGGTATCGGTAAGGATACGCTCGATCATCTGCTTGGTCTCGCCGTAGGGGTTGGTGGTCTTACCCAGGGGGGTGGTCTCCTTGATCGGGATCTCGGCGGGATCGCCGTAAACGGTAGCCGAGGAAGAGAACACGATGGTCTTGACACCGAACTTCTTCATGCTCTCGCAGAGGTTGAGGGTGGAGACCAGGTTGTTGAAGTAGTAGCGCAGGGGGATAGCCACCGACTCGCCCACGGCCTTGAGGCCTGCGAAGTGGATGACGCTCTCGATATCGGGGTTCTCGGCGAACACACCGTCCAGAGCCTCGGCATCGCAGAGATCCACCTGATAGAACTTGGGGCGCTTACCCGTGATGGTCTCGATGCGATCCAGAACGATCTCCTTACTGTTGGACAGGTTATCGACGATAATGGGAGTCTCGCCGGCCTCGATCAGCTCGACGACGGTATGGGAACCGATAAAGCCGGTTCCGCCGGTGATGAGAATAGACATAGAGGTTCTCCTTTACGGTGTAATAATAGTCGATTGTAAAACGCAGGGGTTCCACCCCTGCACCCCACTTAAGGGACTTTTACAAAAGTCCCTTAAGAATCCTCAAAACTTTTTTGATAAGGGATTATGGAGGATGCAAGAGTACACCAAATGCCGTAGGGGGCGTCACCATGGGGCCCCTGCCCCATTGGTATATTTTGGGGACGGGAAAACGTCAAATCAACCCCGCCACAAACGCCCGCAGCTCCTCCATACAGTCCTCCATCTCCGCCACCAGCTTGAGCTGGGTGCGGGCACGGATCAGGTTGTGGTCGGGATATTCGGTATGGAAGTAGACGTCACCGTTCAAGTAGTCGCCGAGGAAACGCATACCCGTCTCCAGGGTGATGATGTATCCGCCGTCGGGGAGCATGGCCAGCTCATTGGGAGTCAGATCCCCGCCCGTACCCTTAATGAAGCCGCGGGCGTAGGCCTTGAACATCTCGGGGAGGAAGTGGACCTTATCGAGATCGGGCTCATCCTCGGCGGCAGAGGCCGCTCCTGCGCGGATGGAGTCACCGAAATCGTACAGGGAGGACCCGGGCATGACGGTGTCCAGGTCGATGATGCACACCGCCGCCTCGGTCTTTTCATCCAGGAGGATATTGGACAGCTTGGTGTCGTTGTGGGTCACGCGGAGGGGCAGCGTGCCATCAGCCAGGGCATCCACAATGAGGGCGCACTTTTCAGCACGGTCGGTAATGAACTTGATCTCATCCCGGATCAGATGTGCCCGGCCCGAGGCATTTTTCTCCACGGCCTCCAGGAAGTCAGCGTAGCGTTTCTTGGTGTTATGGAAATTGGGAATGGACTCGATGAGACGGGAGGCATCAAAATTCGCCAGCCGGCGCTGGAAGTCACCGAAGGCTTCTCCCACACGGGCAAAGGTCTCGGCGGAGTCCACGGTCAAGCGGCAGATCACGTCCTCCACGAACTCGTAGGCACGCCAAAAGCGCCCCTCGGGGTCGGCATAGCCCAGCTCTCCTTCGCGGGTCCTGACCACGCGCAGGGTTCCCCGCTCGGTATCCCCGCCCTCGGCGGCAAGACCTGCACGGATATGCTCGGTGACGGCTTGGATATTCTCCATGACCCCCATGGGGTCCTTGAAGATGGAGGTGTTGAGGATCTGGAGGGTGTAACGCTTCCCTCCCTCCACCGTAACGATGAAGGTGCTGTTGATATGTCCGGTGCGATTGGACTTGATATCCGTGACCGCGCCCGAAAATGCGAATCGGTCACAGGCGGTCAGGATTTGCTGATGTGTCGGTTGCGCCATATCAGTCAGCCCACAGGTGCTCGGGGTACTCGCCCGCGTCGACCAATGCCTGGATCGCGCTCACGACCCAAGGCTTATCCTCCTTGTAGGTCACACCGTACCAATCCGACTCGGTAGGATAGACCACCACGTCGCATTTACCTGCCTTCACGAAGGTATCCACAGAGGAGGGCAGGAGGGACTCAGCCTTCATGGGATCGGCCACGTTCTTCAGGTTCTCCATGAATACGTCGAAGTCCTTGTCCAGCATGTCGATGGTCTCGGCACCCAGACCCCAGCAGTTCATGGAAACCACGGTCTCGCCGTCCAGGTAGACCATATTGCCGTCGGCGTCGGGATACTGCGCGTTGTCGCCCAGCTTCTCGATCTTGTGGGTCTCAACGAGGTCGACAAGCATACCGTTCTCATCCACCTTGCAGATACCGCGGGAGCAGCCGCCCTTATCGGTCAGGGTGTTCTTGACCTTGAAACCAACGGCGCAGCAGTGGCATACGCCGTCATCGGCGAACTCGCCCTTCTCCATCTTGGAGAGATGCGCGGCCAGCTTCTCATACGTGTTGCGGCCGTAGAAATCGTCTGCATTGATGACACCATAGGGCTCCTTGACGATGTTGCGGGTAGCGCGGACAGCGTGGGTGGTGCCCCAAGGCTTCACACGACCCTCGGGAATGGCGTAACCCTCGGGGATGTCGGTCATCTCCTGATAAGCGTACTCCACGGCAATATGCTTTTCCACGCGAGCGCCGATAGTCGCCTTGAAATCCTCTGCGATGGCTTCCTTGATGATAAAGACCACCTTGTCAAAGCCTGCGCGCTTGGCATCGAACACGGAATAGTCGATGATGAAATTACCGTCCTTGTCGATAGGCTCCATCTGCTTAACGCCGCCGAAGCGGGAACCCATACCGGCTGCCAAAATTACGAGAGTCATAGTGAAATACCTCCAAAATATGTTGTTTATGAAGTGTGATAGCGGCCAAACGGCCATTATGCTTTGTTCATTATACCACAAATCTTCCCTTTTGTAAAGGGGACTTGGCGAGAAAAAACATTTTTCCGCCGAGAAAATAAATATTTATCCTGCCGTTGATTGACAATTCGGTCGACGTATGATATAATGATCCTATGAAATTGCATTCAAAGGAGTGACCCCAACCATGAAAAAAATGTATCGCCATATCTCCCGCGCCCTGATCTCCCTCCTGCTGGCCGGTACGGCGACCGCCTGTACCTCTCCCGAGGCGCCCGCTGAGACTACCGCCGCGCCCAATACCGCCGCCACGAACGTGGTCACCTCTGCCGTCGAGGACATCACGGATGATGTCACCGCCGCCGAAGAGGTCACCACCGCCCCACCCGAGAAGGAAACCGTGTATGTGGAATTGATCAACTCCAAGAGCTCCGTCTCCAAATTCAAGGTCATCTACGACGCCGCCTCCGATACCCTCCTTGCCGATCAAGTCGGTTTGCTTTGCTATTTTTTGCAAATGGAAACAGGCGTCCAGTTTACCTCCCTTACCTCTGACCGTGAATATAATTTAGAGATCGTGATGGGATCCGCCAACCGAACCGACACGGCAGAGATGCTGGCGGAGCTGAAGGAGGACGAGTTCGCCATCCGCGCCAAGACCTCTGAGGACGGCAAGAAGAGGCAGATCTTCATTGCCGCCCATTCCTACCACGGCTATCGCCTGGCCATTGAATACCTGGTGGACAATTTCTATACCCCCGACAACAATTTTGCTGTTCCTGCCGATCTGGATATCAAGGATAAGGCTCCGGACTACACCCTCATCACCTCGACGCTTCCCGCCCGCGACCCCTGCATTCTCGTGGAGGATGGCGTGTACTACGCCTACCGCACCGGCTGGAACTGCCTGAAGAACACCAGCGGCAATCTGGAGGGACCCTGGGAGAATTTGGGCGACGTGGTTCAGCTCAAGAACCCTGCCGACGCCGGCTGGGATCACTGGGCGCCCGAGGTTCACAAGTACAACGGAGCCTACTACATGATCACCACCTACAACAGCCTGACTACGGGACATCGCGGCTGTACGGTTTTGAAAGCCGACACCCCCGAGGGTCCCTTCGTGGAGATCTCGGACGGCCACGTGACCCCCAAGGATTGGGACGCCATTGACGGCACCCTGTACGTAGACCCCGACGGTCAGCCCTGGATGGTCTTCGTCCATGAGTGGACATCCATGCCCGACCAGATCGGCAACTTCTCCGCCGCAAAGCTCTCGGAGGATCTGACTCACTTTATCTCGGAGCCCATTGAGCTGTTCCGCGCGGACGAGCCCGATTGGGCTACCTTCGGTGTGACCGACGGTTGCTGGATGTATACCACCGAGTCCGGAGATCTGCTGATGCTCTGGTCAAACAATGACGAGTACGGCTACTGTGTCGGCGTAGCCCGCAGCTCCAACGGCCGTCTGGACGGCGAATGGATCCATGAGGATCGCCTCTACTCCAAGTACATGACCTCCGATTTCGACGGCGGCCACGCCATGATCTTCACCGATACCGACGGTCAGATGTATATGTCCTTCCACTCCCCCAACGGCGTCATCGGGGATCGCAGAGAAACCGCCGTATTCCTGGCGATCCGCGAGGAAAACAACGCTCTCGTTTGGGACGAGCCCAAGCCCGCTCGCTGATCTTATTTTCGGGGGTGGAGCAATCCGCCCCCTTACGTTCATTTAGAGGAGGCTACAACCCTATGAAAATCTACCAAAAGGATTATCTCCAGGAGATCGCTTTCCCCCTGTCGGGCATTGGTACGGGCGGTCTCAGCATTTCCGGTATCGGTTCGCTCATCGATTGGGAGCTGACCGGGAAGCCCAACAAGAAGTCGGTCAACGAATACTCGCATTTTGCCATAAAAGCCGAAAGACACGGTAAAGTGGTGGATGCGCGGGTGCTCCACGGAGATCTGACCGACCATCTGATCGGC
>JAZQXS010000202.1:0-7769 GCA_045633025.1 Eubacteriales bacterium
CGTCCCGTTCATCCTTGTTGCGGAGGTTGGGTATAGCTACCGACACACCGCCAGCCAGAATGGAACGATAGGCGAAAAGTCCCGGCAGGAACATATCCAGCGCCTCGTAGACGTCGATGATGTCGGCGTTCTCGTCGCCTAAAATTTTGTTGATGAAATAGTACATGGAATAGAAGTCCGAGCCGCCGTGACCAAAGCCCTCGGCCTGCTCTCTCATACCCTGATCGGGCTTGTAGGAGAGCAGAGAGCCCGTCTCATAACCGCCGTCATACTCATCCTTATTGACGTAGATCTTGAAAATATGGCCATCCATGGCATCCTCGCGGCCGCACTCCATGCGACCCTTAGAGCCGTACATGGAATACCAGATGGAGTTTTTATACAGATTGCCGTGAACCGACTTGACAATGCCGCCGTTCTCCAGGGTCACCATCTCGATGCCAAACTGGCCGCACTTACGGCCGCATCGGAGTCCGCGAGCGTTCTTGGTGCCCTCAAAGCCCACGACGGACACGGGACGAAGACCCGTGGTATGGATGATGGGACCCAGGGAATGGGTACAATAGAAGGTAGCATAGCCGCCGTTACGCCAATGGTCGGGCTCACCGTAGGTGATGGAGGGCCAGATGGACTCACAGTTGTGGATATACTCACCCTCACCGTACTCAAACTCACCGATCTCACCGCTCTCATAGAGCTTCTTCATCTCGTAGGTGGCGGGCATATAGCAGTAATTCTCACCGTACGCATAGACCAGACCGCTCTCCTCCACGGCCTCCACCAGCTCCACGGCCTCCTTCATATTTTGGACGGGCAGAACCTCGGAGAAGACGTGGAGTCCCTTCTTCAGACAACGGATGGCAAAGGGCGCGTGCTCGTTGGCGTAGTTGGCCAGCACCACGGCATCCATATCGTGCTCAATGAACTTGTCGAAGTGATCGTAAAAGGTGATATTCAGCCCCGCGGCGGCCTCTCTCTGGGCGTCCAATGCCTCGGGACTCTTGTCGCAGATGGCCACCACCTCGGCGTGGTCGGCTCTCTTGCAGTAGTTGATCATGCTGGTGCCGCGGTAGGCACCGAGGACTCCAATGCGAACTTTTTTCATAGCTGTATTCCTTTCCGTAAGCAGGATTCAGATCATGGGCCACGCAGTACAAAGGCTTTGTAGCTTATACATTCATTATACCATAGCAGACGGACCAAAACAATGATAAATTCCACAAGTTCGTGGAATTCCGTTAGGTGTAGGTTGACTTCCGGGGGTGAGTATGCTATACTTATGTCATACAGAACACAAGGAGGCATAGCCATGGCCGAACAGAATATTTGCCGATACGTTCCGAGGGAAATAAGTGAGCATAGCATCCATACCGTGAATTTTGTTCTGGAGACCGAGCGTCAGATCTATACAGGACTGCGGCTGAAAGCCCTCTATACCATGTATCTGGTGGTGAAGGGGCGGGGCAGATTGCATACACAGGGAGCTGTGCAGGACCTTCGGGAAGGGGATCTGTTTTTCTCCTTTCCCGCCGAGTCCTTTGCCATTGAGTCGGTGGAGAATTTCCAATATATGTACATCAGCTTTCTCGGCGCTCGCGGGAATCAGCTCATGGAAAAGCTGGAGATCTCGGCGCGTTCCTGCTTCTATTCGGATTGCGGGGACGTGTTCTCCGTCTGGATGCAGGGGATCCAAAGCCCTTCGGAGCTTGCGGATATCGCCAGCGAAGCGGTTCTGCTTCATACCTTTGCCTATCTGGGGGGACGGCTGGCCAAATTCGCCTCACGGGATAATCAAGGAGTCAATCTGGTCTCGGCGATTCAAAAGTACGTGGACGAGCATTTTTCCGAGGCGGAATTTTCCCTGGATATGCTGGGAAAAAAGCTGAAATACAACAAGAAATACCTGTCCACGGTCTTCAAAAAGCACGTGGGCGTGGGTATCGTGGAATATCTTCACTCGGTGCGTATCCAGCACGCCTGCACCATGCTCCATCAAGGCTTTTCCGGCGTCAGCGACGTAGCCTTTCGATGCGGATATTCGGATGCCCAGTATTTTTCCAAGGTATTCAAGAATCGAATGGGCTTGTCTCCCCGCGGTTATATAGAGAAGGTCAAGGTCGAAGCCCATACAGGCGGGATGCCTACTTGAACTGAAAAAGCATTGTACAAAAGCGGCGGATCCGTCGATGTACAATGCTTTTTCGTTTGTGCTCGTTTATATAGTTCTATACTGTAACAACAGAGACTTTCTCTTTTCACCGATCATGAGTGTCATTCCGTCGCGAAGTAGCTCCTCACCCGTGTAACGGGTCACGGTCAGTAAACTCGTAGGTCTTGCCCGCTTCGATCCCACCAAGGGTAACGGTTGCGCGGTCATAGGGGCACATGGCGCGGCGGAATGCCAGCACGATGCCGCTATCATCCGCAGAATTATGATACTGCGAGGCAGACCACGCGGTATTTTCCTTGGATACGGGAATGAGGGGATAGAAATCCTGTGCGAAGTAGTGGCGGATGCCGTTGTACTCGTCAAAATACTTCTTGGCAAAGTCCATGGGCTCGTTCATAGCCCCTACCTCCCATTCGGGATCGACGTGCTCCCAGGTGCGAACCGTCATGCCGTTGGTGTAGGCACTGCGGAAGCTGTACAAATCCCCCAGGGTAGGTCCGTAGCCAATGCCCGAGTAAGGATACCACCAAGCCGCAGACGCGTTTTGGTTTTGGTTTGCCTCGGGACAGCAATCCCAGGTGCACTGATAGTCGCTACGCCACAAAGGAACCGATCTGGACAGCATTTCAATGTCAATGCGATGACCGCCACCTGCACAGTTGTCAATGAGCAGATGCGGGAATCGCTCCAGCAGCGCATCCCAGAAACGCCAGAGATTATTGATGTAGTGGATCTCGGTAGTGCCCTTGCGCTCCTCTCCGTTTTCCTGAAGAGAATCGGCCTTGCGCCAAAACGCGTCCAGGAAAATGTTGCTGTCCTGGCGGTAGCAATCCACGGGGATGCGTTCGATCAGCCCCGAGACCATCTCGATCACGTCGTCACACACCCAATCCTCGTTGAGCGCGGTCAGCACCTGATCCTCATTCGGATCCTGATAATAAAGCGATCCCGTCCAGTCCTTGATGCTGCGGAAGAAGCGCTCCGGCTCAAACCACAGCTGGAATTTGATGCCGTGGGACTTAAGAAAATCGGTCACGTCGCGGTAGCCGTTGGGATGGAAATATTGGTTGATCTCCCAGGAGCCGGTCCTTCCCCATTCCGCAGTTTGACCGTCGGTCGTCTCTGCACGCAAGGGCTCGTACCAGCCCGCATCGACCCAGCAATAATTGAAGGGCAGCTTGTGCTCCAGCAGCTTTTCCCAACGCCCGATCAAGCTCTCGCTGGAAACACCGCCCCAAAAGATTGCCGAGAAGGGACACTGCTCTCCTCTCTCCCCTTTGCTCTGTGCAAAAGGAGAAATCACCTCGCGGATATATCTTCTCCAACGGTTATGGGCGTTAACCTGCCCATCGGTGTACACCAGCACGGTAGTGGAAGCTGTGCGGAAGGACTCGCCCGGATTCATACGGAAGTGCGCATCCTGCACGCCGTGGCGCATGCGGAAATCGTGCTCACCGCGATCAAACTGCGCCTTCCACTGTCCCGTCCAGCCGATCGCCATCAAAATTCCCTTTTGACGGTCTCCGCCCTCCACGGCATCAAAAAACGGTGCCATGCCCATGCCGCTGCGTCCGCAGGTGCAGGAAGCCTCATGATGGTCGCCCTCCCACATACAAACGGGAATGTCCATATGGTCGTCATCCTGAACGTTTGCCCCCTGGGTGGTATGCAGGATCATGCAGGTGGGTTCCCAATTCTTCTGGCGGTTGCGTCGGGTACGGGGGGCGTCGGCGTGCATAGGAAAGGTAATGTCGCAGTCAGCAAGCTCGCTGACAAGTCCGCTTACGTGATCGGTGGGGTTATGCCAGTAGTTGGTCCACTTGGTCACGCCGTACTCGGGGAAAAATTCATATTTGACAGTCAGCTCCAAGCCGTCAGGCAAGGTGTAGGTGATATCGTTGCCCTCACACCGAGCCTCGGTCTGCAACTCCGAGACCCAGTACTGGTATGTGCAGGCTCTGGCCATCAGCGACAGCGGCAGCATCCACGGCCCGTGGCGTCACGCCGAGAACTTTATCTACGACGAGGACGGCGGACACGGTATGCTCTTTGACGGCTTCGACGGGGAACTGTACCTGATCCTCCACTCCACCAACGTCAATCCCAACGAGCGTCCTCGTCTGTTCCGCATGAAGGAGACCGACGACGGCTTTGAGATCGTCGAGCGGGTGGGGTAACCAAACATAAAAAACAACCGACCGAGCCTCCATGTGCGGAAACTCGGTCGGATTTGATTATGCCGTTATTTTTTGCGATAGAGTAAGATCTTGCTCTCGTACCGATGGGGAATGGTCACGGTCAAGCCCTCGGAAACCAGAATACGTCCCGGGATCTCCGCCGTCTCCTTGGTGTCAATATCGGTAACGGTATAGGTAGCATTCGGATCCAGCCCCTCCATTGGATAGCAGGAGGTCACGCAGTTAGAGCCTTCTCTGCGGAAGGCCATGACCATACCGTCCCCTTCCTCGGGTCTGTCATAACGGTAAGCCGCCCAACCACCGTGAGCGTAAGACCAGCCTCCGTTTTCCAAAGGATAAAAGTCGCAGGAGAAGAAGTGGTGCAGGGAACGGTACTCGTCGCACATTTTTGCCATCCAAGCAAACTGCTCCTCTGTGGGTGTGGGGCGCTCGGTCCACCACCAGCTCCCCACGTAGCAGGGGGCATAGGAGCTGCGGGTGGCGTAGGTGTCACCTATCCTCTTGCACACACCGCCCGAACAGGGTACCAGACGGTTATAGCCGAACATCTGGGTTTGAATGGCATCGGGATCCAGGTTGGGCTCGCAGTAGGCATCTGTGCGCCAGATGGGAATGGCTCTCTGGAGGGTCTCAACATCAATGCGGCGGCCGCCCGATGCGCAGTTGTCGATAATCAGATCTGGGTACTTGGTGCGGAGATCATCCCACAGGCGGTAGAGGTTCATAACGTATTTGATCTCATTCATGCCGCCGCGATACATCTCGTCGGTGATGCGCCATGATTGCAAAGGCTCCATATTGAAATCCTGTCGGTAGCACTTGATATCCAATGTATCAATGAAGCCGCAGATCGTATTGAACAGGTACTCCCGCACCTCGTCCTTGTCCAGACGAAGGAGGAGGTAGAAGCCATCCAAGGGGTACAGCCAATCGGGGTGCTGTACGGCCAGATCCGTCCCTGGATAGGCCCGCTCGGGCTCCATCCACAGAAGGAATTTCATGCCCGATTCGTGTACCGTCTTGACTACATCCAAAAGCCCGTCGGGATGCTCATCGGGACGAACCTGCCAGTTGCCCACCTGTTTATACCAGTCTCCCGCGCCGGGTGTGCCACCCTTACCGTACCAGCCTGCGTCGATCCAGTAGTAATCGGCCTTGACACCGTGATCGCGGAATTTGTTCAGATGGTACAGATGCCGCTCGGTGGTGAGTCCCATACCCTCCAAGGCGAAGGGAAATTGATCGGGGGTAAAGGGACAAAGCTCATGCTTGATGAGGCGGCGGAATTGGTTGCTGCCCTGTATGCGACTGCCTTCATACTCCATCATCAAAATAGAGGACGTACGGATGCGCTCACCCGGATGAAGCTTGAAGGCGGTGTAGTCCAAGCCTGTTTTCATTTCCAGCGTATCGCCTTGGGTATGGGCAAAGCGCGCGCGCCACTGTCCCGACCAGCCGATGGCGGCCATAAGGCCGTGCCCGGGGGTGTAAAACTCAAAAAAGGGCATCTGACCGCTGGAGGAACGACCACCCAGAGGATGGAAGGAGCGGGAGGCTCCCAGCCCCATTTTAGTTTCGTGCACCTTGCACTCCTCGGAGATACGGTCAGCGTGGAGATAGGCCTCGTAGCCCGCGCAGCCATCGGTGTCAAAGAGGGACAGGGGCGGGGTCTTGCCCGAGGGGGCGGTAAAGCACCAAGTTGCGTCGCAGTCCAGAATATCACGGATCAGGCCGCTGTCGCGGTCGCCCGTGTTCTCAAACCAAAGCATCCACTTGATGGCATTGTAGGCGGGGTACTCCTGAATATGAAGCTCGACACGCAGACCGTCTTGGTATTCATACAGACGGCCATACTCGGTGGGGGTCACGGTGACGTCAGCCAGGTCAAAGGGCTTTTCGTTGTAAGTAAATGAAAAACGTGGAATGATGTTCATACTGACCTCCTTATGATAGACCATCGATGTGAGTTACGTCCTTGGGGACGGGTGCGCGGTAAGCAAAGCGGAAATGCCGTCCCTGCTCGGGCTTGGAGAGCCGCTCAATCATGGGCTGGATCGACTGAATGCGCTGGTCCGATCCCGAATCGTAGCGATAAAAGAGCTCACCCTCGGCATGCCCCGCGTTGATGAACACGTGACGGGGATAGCCGCGATACTTTTCGGGGAGGGCGGGTGCCATATGGTGAGACTCACCCTCAAAAATCAGATCACCCGGGCGCACCTCGGCAGCATCCTCAATGCGAACAAATCCGCTTGCGATCAAAAACTCCTCCAGATTGGGCGAAAAATACAAGGGCAAGCCCTTGCGGGGCGGCTGTTGCGCGACATAGCCCGCCTCATACAGCACCCACCCGCAAAATCGGTCGCAGGAGACCAGCTTCTCGGGGGTCTCGGAGTTCTTATCCAGCGCGGGATTTCGGTCGGCATCCCCATAGGTGTAGCCGTGGATTCGCATATAATCCGCCACGTCCTTGGCGTGCCACAGAATGTGAGAGGCGACGAAAGAGCCCACGGGAGAGTAGATCAGCTCGCCCTCCTCGTTTGTGACGCAGTAGCCGTACACCGATTTCTCGTCAGCGGCGGCCTTGGCGGCGGTCAAGGTCTCATACGTTTCGGTAAGACGGGATCCTATACCGTGGTAAGGAATGGATAAATAGAACATGGCAGCTCATTTCTCCTGTTATATTGGGAAACAGACGATTACTTGTGTATCGTATTATATCATGTCTTGATGAAAAATACAAGAAAAATATGAAACGTGAGAAAAATATCCATCTCGAGCAAACTAATCAACACAATCTCCCCGATTTTTCGCCTCTCGGCGTGTCCAGTGTAGCATAGCTCTCGCAGTTGTCAACGTGAAAAATTATCGCTGAAAAATGAAATATTTTCGAGAAAGTCAAGTAGCAATACTTGGCTTTTTCTTTAGAAGCACCCATAAGCCTTATGGGAAATAGGACAAAAAAAGAAGAACCTAAGACAAACACATAGTGTTCGTTTTAGGTTCTTACTGGCAAATGACTGTTATTAGGATGCAAAGACTATTGGCTCTTGCTCGAAATGAACCCCCTAATGCAAAGGGGGTTCATTTTTGTTATAGGGGGTTCAAAAAATGATGCTTGCATCTTACTGTTCAAACAGTTAGACAAATTGGAATTTGGCGAGCAGTAGATGCTCTTTGCTATGGCAAATTACCCTTGATTAATCTTCTTGCGGATATCTATAACCATATATGTAATTGTCGCTATAGTACCTGCCAAGCCAATAAAAGTCAGTAACCAATCCCATATATTCCGTTCACAATGAACAGATACACTGTGTGCATAATCTACAACAACTGAATTGCCTTGTGTCATAGCACGAATATCATTATCATTGGCGGTATAATAAATATGATATGTA
>JAZQXS010000203.1:0-6351 GCA_045633025.1 Eubacteriales bacterium
CGGAGGCCTCCTTGAGGGCGGATTCTCCGTCGGCAGGGCCTTCGAAGGTGCAGTTTACCACGTCGGCGTGGCGGATGCCGTAGAGGGCGCGCTCCTCGTCGAGGGTCAGATTTTCGTAGGCTTCCCGCGCCTGCGCGACGGGGGAGATGAGGGTGTTTTCCATATATGTATATCCTTTTCTGATCATTTGGTTGGATGCTATCGGCCTATATTGTATCACAACATCCGCCGCCTGTCAATCGGATTTGAAAAAAAGTCTTTACAATTTTCGCTTTTTGTGCTACAATGAAGGAGCCGTTCGGACACCATTTTCCAAGGAAGGAGAACCGTATGCACATCCCCGCCTATCTTCGACCTCTGCTCTCCCTGTTCGCCGCTCATGGCGAGCGCGCCTATCCCGTGGGCGGTTGTGTGCGGGACACCCTGATGGGCGTTTTGCCCCACGACTGGGACGTGGCGGTGACCACCACCCCCGAGCGTACCGTCGCCCTGTGTGAGGCGGCGGGCTACCGCACCATCCCCACGGGGATCCAACACGGAACGATTACGGTTCTGCTCCCCCACAGCGGTGACCCCGCCGACCGGGAGGGGGCGTACGAGCTCATTGAGTGCACCACCTGCCGCACCGAGGGGGGCTACTCCGACGGCCGCCATCCCGATGCGGTGGCCTTCACGGGGCGGATCGCGGACGACCTATCCCGCAGAGATTTCACGGTCAACGCCATGGCGCTGGACACGGAAGGGGAGGCGCTTGCGGTGCTGGATCTGTTCGGCGGGCGGGAGGATCTCGCAAACCGCGTCATCCGCGCGGTGGGGGATCCCGATACCCGCTTCAAGGAGGACGCCCTGCGGCTTTTGCGGGCGGTGCGGTTTGCGGTGAAGCTGGGCTTTGCCATCGAGCCCGATACCCGCGCCGCCATCCTCCGCTGCGCCGACGGTCTTGCCCGCATCTCACGGGAGCGGGTCAGCGATGAATTCCAAAAGATCCTCGTCAGCGCCGAACCCGAGCGGGGCGTGGCCATGCTCACCGAGCTGGGACTGATGTCCTACGTCCTGCCCGAGGGGATCTCACCCTGCGGGGTAGGCAGGCTCTCGGAGCTGCCCGCGGATTTTTCCGTCCGCATGGCCGCCCTCCAATGGGGGAAGGACGGGGAACGGCTTCGTGAAAATCTGGCGGGTCTGCGGCTGTCCAACGCGGTGAGAAAGACGATCCTCTCGCTGACCGAAAGCGCCGTCCTGTCGGAGGAGCCCACGCCCCGCAATGCCCGCAGATGGCGGCACAGCCTGGGGGAGCTGGCGGTCTCGGCCATCCTCGTCAGACGCGCGCAGACCGCGGGGGAGCACGCGGAGCCGGACGCGCTGCTGGCGCTGGTCAAGGCATCCGAGGAAAAGGGCGAGCCCGTTCGGGTGTCGGACTTGGCCGTCGACGGGAAGGATCTCATTGCCTTGGGCTTCAAGCCGGGGCGGCTGTTGCAGGATATCCTGTGCGAACTTTTGGAGGCGGTGTGGAACGATCCGGCTAAAAATGTGCGAAAGGTACTGATTGAAGAGGCGAAAAGGCGGCTATACTGAATCCACGGCCGTCGAGGAAACGCCGCCTTGGAAGCCGATCAAGGGGGATGAAAAAAACTTAAAAATTTTTTTGAGTTTTTTTCAAAAACCCCTTGACAATTTCCAAATAATGTGCTATAATACCATCCGTTGAAATCAATGGGGCATCGCCAAGCGGTAAGGCAACGGACTCTGACTCCGTCATTTCCTAGGTTCGAATCCTAGTGCCCCAGCCATGAAAAAAGCCATTTGCGAAAGCAAATGGCTTTTTTCAGTAAAATTCGTTCCTGTGGAACGAGTGAAATACGCTGGCGCGTGTGAAATTGCCTGCGGCAGTGAAATACGCCTGCGGCGTGTGGGGGAACGAATTTCATTTCACATCGACCGAAGGGAGATATTTCACAATTTCCGAAGGAAATTATTTCACATTCGGCGTAAGCCGAATATTTCACTTTGCTTACGTACCCTTGGGATATGGACGGAAAAGCGAATTTGATTTATTCCGGCTGGGAACTTGCCAAAAACTAAAATTTCCACATGGATTCGTTTGCGAGCATGGCATAGCCCCCGGAAGACAGCGGTCAAGCGCCCTCCCATCGTCGCCAAGGGGTTGGTGTATCCTCTGCCCTTTTCTTTGATGGAGACGGATCTTGCCACGCGCAACACATTTGCGCGCTGAATATTCAAAGTTCAATGGCTCCCCTTGACAAAAACGTAAATTTCGTGTATAATAAAAAGAACAGGCAACCGCGCCTGCCGTCCCTGTCGGAGCCGTTCGGCGGCGGATCTTGAAATCCCCTTACTACATAACGAAAAGGAGAGAAATTTATGAATCAACATACCCCCGCTCAGCGTGCTCGGGAGCTGCTGGCCAAGCTGTCTTTGGAAGAGAAAATTTACCAGCTTTCCTGCCAGATGATCTTCGGTGTCGAGGATGATTATGAGCAGAAGCGCGATCATAAGCAGGGAAATGCCCGGAATCCCGGCCATTTCATGCACTGCAACCGTCCTGAACCCGCATCCCCTGCCGAGGTCACCGAGCGCATCAACCGTGACGTACAGCTCACGATGGAAGCCCATCCCAACGCCATCCCGCCCTTGGAGCATGGCGAGTCTCTCCACGGCGCTCAGTGGGGTATGGGCACCTGCTTCCCCCAGCCCATCGGTATGGCCTCCATGTTCGATGACGAAATGGTGGAGAAGATCGGCGATGCGATCGGTAAGGAGGTCGCGGTCGTGGGCGTGCGCCAGGCGTTGACCCCTGTGGTCAACATCGTGCGGGACTGCCGTTGGGGCAGAACCGTGGAGACCTTTGGCGAGGACGTCCTGCTCACCTCCAACGCAGGCGCGGCCATCTGCCGCGGTCTGCAAAAGAACGGTGTCATCGCCACCCCCAAGCACTACGCCGACAACTACTCCTACGGCGGCCGCGATTCCAACGTGTCGGATACCTCGGAGCGCACCATGCGCGAGGTCTACCTGAAGCCCTTTGAAAAGTGCTTCAAGGAGGGCGGCGCTCTGTCCGTTATGGCGGCCTACAATAGCTGGGAGGGTATCCCCTGCTCCGCCAACCACCGTCTGCTCACCGAGATCCTTCGCGACGAGTGGGGCTTTGAGGGGTTTGTTGTTTCGGACTACTGGGGCATTGGCGGCGTTTGCGAATCCCACAAGCTGGTGGACGAATGCTGGAAGGCGCAGGCGATTTGCCTGAAGGCCGGTATGGACGTGGATCTGCCCTTCACCTCGTACGAAAAGCTGATGAAGGCGTATGAGGAGGGATGGATCACCGAGGAGGACATCGACCGCGCCGCTCTTCGCGTGCTGTCGGCCAAGTTTGCCGTCGGTCTGATGGATCAGCCCTTTGCGGATCCCGCCGCCGCAGACGCGCTGGTGCGTTGCGACGCCCATAAGAAGCTGGCGCTGGAGTCTGCCCGCCGCGCCATCATCCTGCTGAAGAATGACGGTGTTCTGCCCTTTAATAAGAATGGGATCAAGACGCTGGCTGTGTTCGGCGCGGGCGCCAAGGAATTCCCCGTGGGCAAGAACTATTCCGGCCCCTACCAGAGAGAGTGGGAGGCCAAGGACGCCAAAACTCCGCTGGACTACCTGCGGGAGTATCTGGATGGCTATGCTGAGGTGATCTTTGCCGAGGACGAGCGCATCGAGGAGGTCGCCGCCAAGTGCGATGCCGCCCTGTACATGACTACCGTGGTAGAGGGCGAGGGCATGGATCGCTCGGATATCCGTTTGCCCGGCGTGACCCGCAAGGAGCAGCAGGATGACGGCGCCATCATCGTGGGCAAGTTCGAAATGGAGGTCAAGACCGACCAGGAGGAGAGCATTCGCCGCATGACCGCCGCCAACGCCAATTCCGCTGTGATTCTGCTCAACGGTTCTCCTGTGGATATGAGCAGTTGGCTGAACGGCTGTAAGGCTGTTCTGGAGGCTTGGTATCCCGGCGAGCAGGGCGCGCAGGCTATGACGGAGATCCTGTTCGGTGAGGTCAACCCCTCCGCCAAGCTCCCCATCACCTTCCCCAGAAGCGTGGGTCAGCTCCCGCTGTTCTACTCTATGAAGCCCTCCGGCCGCGGCTACGGCTACGTGGAGAACGACGGCTCGCCCTTGTATCCCTTCGGCTACGGTCTGAGCTATACCACCTTCGCACTGGATCATTTCACCTGCGACGTGAAGGGAGACGGTCTGACCATTGGCTTGACCGTGGAGAATACGGGCGACTATGACGGCGCCGAGGTCGTTCAGATCTACCTGTCGGGCACCAACTGCGACGTTGTCATGCCCATCAAGGAGCTGAAGGCCTACAAGCGCGTGCCCGCCGCCAAGGGCGAGGGCGTGTCCGTTTCCATCGACGTACCCGCCGAGGCGTTCTTCTACTACGACCGCAAGATGAACTACGGTATGCATAACGGTGATTACACGGTGTCGGTCGCGACCTCCAGCGCGGATATCCGCAAGACCTTCAAGGTTCTGGTGCGTGACGGTAAATTGATGACGGAATAAAACCGTACAATAACGGCCGCCGAGCCCCTTTCGCGGGCTTGGCGGCTTTTTGCTCGGCAAAACGCGAAATAATAAACAAAACATTGTAAAAGCAACAAAGAGTTGAAATAAAGGGGAGCCCGGAGGAGGATGTCGGAAATGTCTTCCATTTAATTATATATTCTAATTATATCCGCAATTATATCCGCAATCCATCCCGCATAAGAGTATGTGACACGGGAAACCCGGTTCGCGGGGCGGTTTGACGATGAAAAGCGGTTGCTCTGCTGCGGAATGACCGAGAAAAAGCGGGAAGGGAACGATTCGGGGGCGCAAAAGCGGCGGGAAGAGATGTTGATTTGTCAAATTGAGGCAGAAACACAAGAAAGTGCCAAGAGAAAATTGAGATTTTGTTCGAAAAAACACTTGCATTTTACCCAACAAAGTGGTATAATGTCTTCGCACCATGAAAAAGCGCGCTCGGACGGCGGTTGATGCCCACTTACACGCGCCCTGACGGGGAGCGGCTTGGTCATGATTGTACATATTATATAAATGCGCGTTATGAGCGCGGCGCAGGATCCTGGCGCGCCCCTCCCACAGAGGTCGGTAAAAAACTTTGTTAATAAATTGTAAATTGCTGGGTAGGTGTGTTGACAATATCTGCGTGTTGTGCTATAATGCCTACAGGAATCCCTCAACGGGGTTAGTGTGCTCTTTTTGTGTGCAAGCCTCGATTTGAGACTCTTTATCCTTGAATCTGATGGTTCCTCGCTTTCGGACGGGCCCGAACGGAGGCCGGCGAACCACTGATTATATACGTTCGGTAGACCGAAATCGATTGCCTGCGATTCGCGCAGGGTCGCCGGAGCGCCACTTCCCCGGTGCGCTTGGGAGAACCCGCGTCGCTTGCAGAGGTGCCCTGCACAAGCACCTGCAATTGATCGGGGGTTCTTGATCGAGATCCGCCGTGCGTAGGGCTCATGGATTTGCCTCAAATAATCCAAATACAAACATTTTTTATGGAGGAAAAATGAAAAACACGTTTGTTAAGGTGCTGTCCTTCGTGATGGCACTCATGATGGTCGTGGGTACCTTCGGCACTCTGGCTGTGTTCGCCGAGGAATGCACCCACCCGAACAAGCGCTTTGTTGCTACCAAGGAGGCTACCTGCGGTGCTATTGGTTATACCGAGTACGAGTGCCCCGATTGCAACAAGAAGCTGTTCGAGAATGTGACTCCCGCAACTGGCGAGCACACTCTGGTTGAGGTTGGCGCTACTGCTGCTGACTGTGAGAACCCTGCATATAATGCATACTTCAAGTGCGCTAATTGTACCTACACTGAAGACAAGGTGGCAGTTGGCGACCCCCTGGGTCATCTGTGGGGCAAGACCATTACTGTGGATGCTACCTGCACCGCTGACGGCTACACCACCAAGGTGTGCGCTCGTTGCGGCGAGGAGGATGACAGAACTGCTGAATTCGTCGAGGACGAAGATGGCGAAGGCGGCGAGTATGTTGGTAGCGATGAGAAGGGTTGGAAGATTCCCGGCGCTGAGGCTGGTCACAAGCTGGTCTACACCGTGATTACCGCTCCCGGTACCTGCACCGACGGCTCCTACAAGGTAACCTGCTCTGTCTGTGATGAGGTCGACAAGGTCATCATCGAGGACAGAGATCACACTTGGGCTGATATGCCTGCTCAGAGACCTCAGGAGGACACCGAGGAGAAGATCACTCTGGCCGGTGACACCTGCCAGTACACCTACAAGTCCGGTCAGTACTGCACCGAGTGCTACAT
>JAZQXS010000204.1:0-3174 GCA_045633025.1 Eubacteriales bacterium
CCCACGAGGACGAGGCGCTCCGCGACTTCGACGAGATCAACGGCCGCTTGGAATCGGTCTCCCGCCGCGCGGTATTCTTCTCCTCGCTGGTCAATCCCTCCACCCGCTTTGTCAACAATCTGGTCTACGCGGGCGTTGCGCTCATCGGCGCGCTGATCTGCCTGTCGGTCTCGGACACGAACCACGCCTTTATGACTCTGACGGTGGGCGGACTTTCGGCCTTCCTTACCTACGCCAATCAGTACACCAAGCCCTTCAACGAGATCTCCGGCGTGATCACCGAGCTGCAAAACGCGGCAGCCTGCGCGGCGCGTCTCTTCGAGCTCATCGAAACACAGCCCGAAACACCGGATGCCCCCGATGCCATTGTACTGACCCAAACCGACGGTCGGGTAGAGCTGTCTCAGGTAGCATTCTCCTACACGCCCGACAAGGAGCTCATCCGCGATCTGGAGCTTTCTTTGAAAAGCGGTCAGCGCGTAGCCATTGTAGGCCCTACGGGCTGTGGGAAAACCACTCTCATCAATCTGCTCATGCGCTTCTACGATGTCGACGAGGGCGCCATTCGAGTCAGCGGCTCGGACATCCGCGAGGTCACCCGCCACTCTCTGCGAGCGCACTACGGTATGGTTCTCCAGGATACCTGGCTGATGGCGGGAACCGTGCGGGACAATATCGCCTTTGGACGCCCCGAAGCGACCGACGAAGAAGTGGTTGCCGCGGCCAAGGCCGCCCATGCCCACAGCTTTATCCGACGGCTTCCCAACGGCTATAACACCGTCATCGGCGAGGATGGCGGTTCCCTGTCCCAAGGGCAGAAGCAGCTCCTCTGTATTGCGCGCCTGTTCCTCTGCCTGCCTCCCATGCTGATTCTGGACGAAGCTACCTCCTCCATCGATACCCGTACCGAGTTGAAGATTCAGAATGCCTTCGCCACCCTCATGAAGGGACGCACCTCCTTCATCGTAGCGCACCGTCTCTCTACCATCAAGGAGGCCGACGTGATCCTCGTCATGAAGGACGGCCGCATCATTGAGCAGGGCGACCATAAGACGCTCCTTTCCCACGGCGGCTTCTATACCGAGCTGTACAACAGCCAGTTTGAGGCGTAGGAAAGCAGGAGAACGAGGGGCTCTGCCCCTCTCCCATGAGGTTCCCAATCGAAAAAGTGACATAAACGTAAAATCCACAGTCTCCGCCTTGAAGAGGGAGACTGTGGATTTCTCTATTTACTTCTTGTCAATCTTGTTTTGCTTCTTTTTGTGCACCTCGCTTGCAACCAAGCCGGACAGGGCTGCCAGGGCGATGACGTTGGGGATAACCATGAGGTTATTGAACATATCGGTCAGCTCCCAGACAAGGTCGTTGGAGAGGATGGAGCCCAGGAAGATGAAAATAATAGCAAGGATGGAGTAAACCGGAACAGCCTTCTTGCCGAACAGGTAGGTCACGTTGATCTTACCGAACAGATTCCAGCCGATGATGGTAGAGAAAGCAAAGAACATGAGGCAGATGGCGACGAAGATCTTACCTGCGGTATCGCCCATGACCGAAGAGAAGGCCAGTTGAGCCATGTTTGTCTTGTCGATCCCTGCGGCCGCGCCCTCGGCAGCAGTAGCGGACAGAGGGCCGTTACCGGCGTACAGGGTGGAGATAACCACCAGCGCGGTCATGGTCAGAACCACGAAGGTATCAACGAACACACCGGCCATAGCCACCACTCCCTGATCGTGGGGCTTCTCGACGTTGGCCTGCGCGTGAGCATGAGGAGTGGAGCCCATACCGGCCTCGTTGGAGAACAGACCGCGCTTCACGCCCTGGCTGACCGCCGTTTTGAGGGCAACGCCAAAGCCACCTCCGATGATGGCCTGCGGCAGGAAGGCGTACTTGAAGATCATCGCGAAGGTTTCGGGGATGTACGTAATGCGGAAGCCAATGACCACCAAAGAACCCAGAAGGTACAGCAGAGCCATAATGGGCACGATCTTCTCGGCAACAGAGGCAACACGCTGGACACCGCCTAGGAAAATGATGGCGGAGACAATGGCGACGGCCAAGCCGATCACCCAAGCGGGAATATGGAATGCGGTGTTCATGGTAGAACCGATGGAGTTGGATTGAACCATAGCGCCCATGAAGCCCAGCGCCAAGGTGATCGCCACAGCAAAGAAGCCGGCCAGGATCTTACCGAAGGTGCCCTTGAACGCGGCGCGGATGTAGTACACGGGGCCGCCCTGCACCGTACCGTCCGCCTGAACGACACGGGTCTTTTGCGCCAGAACTGCCTCGGCGTAAATGGTCGCCATACCGAAGAAAGCGATGAGCCACATCCAGAAGATCGCGCCGGGGCCGCCGACCAGAATCGCGCCGCAGGCGCCTACGATGTTACCCGTGCCGACCTGGGCGGCAATCGCGGTAGCCAATGCCTGGAAGGGGCTGAGTCCGCTCTTCTGCTTACCTCCCCTAAGAGAAAGGCCGCCGAATGCCTTTTTCATGCCTTCGCCAAAGCAACGAATCTGCACGAAACGGGTGCGGATGGTGTAAAAGATACCGATTCCGACCAAAAGAAAGATCAAAATGTAGTCGGAAAGGTAGGCGTTAACGGTTTTCACAGCCTTCAGAGCCGCGTCGAGAAATGCCTGCATGGGAATTTCCTCCTTAAAAAATAAAAATGCTGCCGACCCGGCAGCTCCGAAAAAAGAAACAGCAGACATACTCCAACGTCCATGCCTGCTCTGTCCTTTTGCCTGAGAGATTCAGCAAACCGAGCAGAGTCGGCCGCCTTGCACCTTCGGCACCCACTTAAGGGATTCTCCAGAGCTCCTCCGATAGCGGTTTCAAGAGATTCCGCTACCTTCACGGGAAACAATGGTCGTATTATAGCACACCGCGAGGGGTTTGTCAAGGGATATCGAGTTTTTTTCCCCGTTTCGTGAAGATTTCGTGAATCTGTCGCAAAAATTCGCTTTCTCTTGCAAATTGATGTCTATTGTGATATAATGTAAAAAATATTTCTGTATCATGGCAGATTTGCCCCCTCCGCGTTGTCTGTATAGGTGAAGGGACTTCAATACATTCACAGAAAGGAGACGACCATGAACCTACAAGATCACGAGATCGTCGCGCTCTACCACGCCCGCGACGAGCAGGCCATCGAGCATAGCCAGCGGCAGT
>JAZQXS010000205.1:0-8564 GCA_045633025.1 Eubacteriales bacterium
TGCCGAGTAGCGTGTCAAAGATCTCCTCGGTCGCCTTTTCGTCGGCAGGCGAGACCAGCACCAAGCGGCGCGTAGCGGGGTTCATCGTCGTTTCCCACATCATATCGGGCTGGTTCTCACCAAGACCCTTGGAGCGCTGGATGGTGTACTTGGTCTTGCCGAGCTGCTTGAGGATGTCCACCTTCTCGAACTCGTCGTAGGCGAAGTAGGTTTCGTCCTTGGTGGTGATCTCAAAGAGGGGGGATTCTGCGATGAACACCCGCCCCTCTGCCAGCAGAGTGGGGAGCAGGCGGTAGAACAGGGTCAGAAGCAGGGTACGGATCTGGAAGCCGTCCTCGTCGGCATCGGTACACAGAATGATCTTTGACCAGCGGAGCTGATCCAGATCAAAGGAGGCCAGATCCCCTTTCTTGGCTTTAGCCTTGGCTTTGGCGTCGATCTCCACACCGCAACCGATGACCCGAAGCAGGTCTGTGATGATCTCGCTCTTAAAGATGCGTTCGTAATCCGCCTTCAGACAGTTCAGGGTCTTGCCGCGGACGGGGATAACAGCCTGGAATTCGGCGTTGCGCGCCAGCTTAACCGAGGTCAGCGCCGAGTCGCCCTCCACAATGTAGAGCTCCCGTTTTTCGGGATCCTTGGAACGGCACCCCACGAACTTTTCCACACGGTTGGCGATATCGATGGTGCCCGTCAGCTTCTTTTTCAGATTGAGACGGGTGGTTTCTGCGGTTTCACGGCTACGCTTGTTCACGAGAACCTGGTTGACGAACAGCTCTGCTTCGGTAGGACGTTCGATGAAGTAGATTTCCAGTTGGGCGCGGATGAACTCGTTGAGCGCCTCATAGATAAAGGTGTTGTTGATGGCTTTTTTAGTCTGGTTCTCATAGGACGTCTGGGTAGACATGGAGTTGATGACCAGAACGATACAATCGGCGATGTCGGGATAGGTGATCCGCGCTTCATTCTTGTTGTATTTGCCCTGGTTTTTCAGGTACTTGTCCACCGCGTAGGTGAAGGCCATCTTCACCGCACGGTCGGGGGAGCCGCCGTATTCCAAAAAGCTGGAATTGTGGTAATATTCGGTCATGTGAACCGTGTTGGATACGCAGAAGGAGATATCGGCCTTGACCTTGTATTCGGGCTTATCCTCGCGATCCCGTCCCTGCGTCTCCATGTGCCACAGAACCGGTTGGGTCAGGCTTCCCGTACCCACGATCTCGTTGATGTAATCCGAGATGCCGTTCTGATAGAGGAAGGATTGCTCGGTGAACTTGCCGTCGGGCTGTTGGAGGAAGAGATCGAAGCGGATTCCCGCGTTGACCACCGCTTGGCGGTGAAGGACGTCCACGAAAAATTCCTCGGGGATATTGATATCGGTAAAAACCTCCAAATCGGGACGCCAGCGAACCACAGTACCCGTCCGTTGGGTCTTTTTGTCCAAGGGCTCGACTTTCAGCTCCTTTTGAGCGGGCTTTCCTTTCTTGAAGGTCATGGTGCGCTTATTCTGGCCGTCGTAGGAATGAACGGTCATGTATTCCGAGGAGTACTGGGTGGCGCAGGCACCCAGACCGTTCAGACCCAGGGAATATTCATAGGCCGAGGAGCCGCTGTTATTGTTGTATTTGCCGCCTGCGTAAAGCTCGCAGTAGATGAGCTCCCAGTTCCAGCGCTTTTCGCGCTCGTTCCAGCCCATGGGAACGCCGCGGCCATGGTCGTCTACTTCAATACTGCGATCCTGGAAATAGGTGACCTTGATGACCGAACCATGTCCCTCCTTGGCTTCATCTACCGAGTTGGAAAGAATTTCGAAGAAGGAGTGTTCGCAGCCGTCCAGCCCGTCCGAGCCGAAAATGACCGCGGGACGCTTGCGGACGCGGTCCTCTCCCCGCAAGGAGGATATGCTCTGATCACCGTAGGAGGTGGTTTGCGTGGTGGCTTGGGAGGTGTTTTTTTCGGATGCCATAGGGAACTCCTTTTCTGTGCTGAAATATACCATAATATTATACCATATTTTTAACGAAAAAGCAAGAGCTTTAGTGAATTTGACGCATTTTTCGTTGCGTCGAATTTTTTCGAAAAAAATAAAACTTTTTTTCAAAAAGCTATTGACAAAAACAAAAGAGTGTGCTATAATATGCAAGTCGCAAGCGAGAGCCCCTGTGGCGAAGCGCCATGCTGATATAGCTCAGTCGGTAGAGCACCTCATTGGTAATGAGGAGGTCATCAGTTCGAATCTGATTATCAGCTCCATATTCGATCTCGTCCCAATAGGGGCGGGATCGATATGAGCGACACGCTGATATAGCTCAGTCGGTAGAGCACCTCATTGGTAATGAGGAGGTCATCAGTTCGAATCTGATTATCAGCTCCAAAGACCCGAGGCAATCGCCTCGGGTTTTTGTTTAAAAAAACAGAAAAGAATTTTTGGAAACCTATTGACAAATACGCAGAAATCGGGTATAATATGCAAAGAGTTTGCCAACGGCAAATCGCATATTTTCTATCTAATATCGGTACATCGTCGGCAACTGATCTCCGGCGTATGCGAGGGGAGGGAAAAAAGTCATGGCAGAAGTCAAGGTAAAAGAGGGCGAGTCTCTGGACAGTGCTCTCCGCCGCTTCAAGCGTCAGTGCGCACGGTCGAACATCCTGACCGATCTTCGCAAGCGTGAGTACTACGAGAAGCCCAGCGTTAAGCGCAAGAAGAAGTCTGAAGCAGCACGCAAGAGAAAGTACAAGTAATTGTATTCAAAGAACCATCCTTCGGGATGGTTTTTTGATTTGTGTGCAATATGCGGGAAAAATTTTTGTTTCTTTTCTTATTTTTGGTTCTGGGATGCTTGACAAATGCGTATCTCTGTTGTATAATAGTAGAGTCAAATCGAAAGAAAGGAGAATTTGTCATGGCTGATTTTAGAAAGTCTCTGCAGGGTCTTGATTGGATCATCAAGCTGTTGCTGGTTATCGTTTACGATATCTATGGCGCACTGTACCGCATTTCTCGCGGCGACACGGCCGGTATCGTCATCGGCGTGCTGCAGCTCATCACCGGTAACTTCTTCGGCATTTTCTGGATCATCGATCTGGTGACCATCATTACCAAGAAGGAAATTACCGTAGCCGCGTAAAGCGAAACGGTATTCTGCCAAACGTATACTGAAACAACGGGGAAATACCCCGTTGTTTTCATGAAAAGGGAAATTTATGAAAAAGATCAACATAACCAAGGAAAAATCATTTTACAGAGACTTCTTTTCGGTCTGGTCCATGCTGGTTCTGTTCAACATCATCACCCTGGGCGTAAACTTGGCTGACAACGTCATGATCGGCGCTTACAGTGAGGCGGCTATGGCCGGAGTGAGCGCTGTCAATCAGGTGCAGTTCTTGTTCCAGCAGCTCCTTATGGGCGCGGGGGACGCCATAGTGGTTCTGGGCAGCCAATACTGGGGGCAAAAGCGCACCGAGCCCATTAAACGTATCGCCTCGGGGGCGTTGCTTTTGGGAGTGGCTCTGTCGTTGCTTCTGTTCACGGTGGCAGCTATCTGTCCTGACCTGGTGGTGTCCATGTTTACGCCCGATCCCGCGATCCATGCGGCCGGTGTGGAATATCTGAAGGTTATGAAATACTCCTACTTGGTCTTTGCTCTGACACATCTGCTCTTGGCAACGCTGCGAAGCGCGGAGACGGTGCGCATTGGCTTTTGGGTGTCGGTATCCACTCTGGTCATCAACTGCGGACTCAACTACCTGCTCATTGAGGGGCACCTGGGTGCACCCCGCCTTGGTGTTACGGGCGCGGCCATCGCGACCTTGGCGGCGCGGGTAGCCGAGCTTGTCATCGTGCTGGTCTTCCTGCTGTGTCTGGATAAAAAGCTGAACTGGAAGCTGAGGGATTTCTTCCGCATGGACAAGCTCCTGGCGAAGGATTACTTTAAGCTGGTACGTTCGTTTCTCGTGACCTCGCTCTTGTTCGGCGGCGCTGTCATGCTCCAATCGGTGATACTGGGGCACATGGACGCAGGGGACGGCGCGGGATCCACCATTGCGGCAAATTCCATCGCCTCTACACTGTATCAGATGCTCAAGGTCGCCATCGTGGGCGCCTCCTCAGCGGCGGCGGTGCTCATCGGTAAGGCGATCGGAAGCGGACGGATGGAGGTCATCAAATCCTACTCCCAAACGCTCCAGCTCATGTTCGTGGGCATTGGTGTGTGTACCTCCACCCTGCTGTTCCTGCTCCGCGTACCGATCGTGAATCTGTACGCGGCCATCTCCCCCGATCTCTCCCCCGAAACGTATCAGATGGCGTTGGATTTCATCCTGGTTCTCTGCGTGACGGGATTCGGTACGGCCTACCAGATGCCTGTGTCTACCGGTATCGTTCGCGGCGGAGGCGACGCGAAATTCGTCATGGTCAACGACCTCATCAGCATATGGGGCATCGTCATTCCCGTGTCCCTGCTGGCGGCCTTCGTGTTTGAATGGCCCCCCGTGGTGGTCATCGCCTGCCTCAACGCCGATCAAGTGTTCAAGTGCGGCGCGGCGTTCATCAAGGTGAACCGCTATCGCTGGATGAAAAAGCTCACGCGGCCTGCGGCGGATGAAAATTGAATGGTAAAAGGGCTCTCTCATGACGAGGGAGCCCTTTTGGCTATGCGGTTCAACGGTTTCGTTTCGCTACAAATTCCTTTCCTGTGATCAGATAATCAATGGAAACGTCAAAATAATCGGATAGGAGCAACAGCATTTGCAGGTCGGGGTTTCGTTTGCCGGTTTCGTAGAAAGACAAGGCTTCACGGCTGATGGATAAATCCATCGCTACTTTGAGTTGGCTATACCCCTTCTTTTTTCGGATTTCCCGTAGACCAATCATGGGGTGCATAATTTTCTCCGTACTAAATGATGGGTTTTTTACAAAAACCTCTTGACATTATTGTAACAATATGTTACAATAAAAATGTAACAAAATGAAACACCGAAAGGTGAAGGAGGAAAATATGGCTTTTTTAAATTGGCTTGCAAAGGAACAAGAAAAACTTCAGAAACGTATTGATAATCGAAAACGATTCTTTGATCGCTACGATGATAGAAAGTTAGTAGATCTTTGGAAAAATCGGGATTCGTTGCCTGCAGTAGATAAAAAGGCGATACAGGATCTTTTAATTGAGCGCGGTGTTATGGAGCGTAGGGAATGAGTATTTATAAGTCAGGCAGACCTACCAAATATCGCCCGGAGGAGAATAAGGGAACAAAACCCCCGCATAGCCCCGGTGAATATCGGATTCGCGACGAGGAAGGAAACCCAAAATATATTGGAGAGACAAACGATTTGGATCGTCGCATGAATGAGCATATTCGCTCCGGCAAATTAGGTCCAAAGGATTCGTTTGAATATCAAAGAGCTGACGGCCGATCCACTTCTATAACAAGGCGGGAGCATGAGAGAGAAAAGATTGAGAAGCATAGTCCGTATATGAATCGGTCACACGGAGGAGAAGGCCGCATCGCGAATAAGAAAAAGTGAGGAGGACACGCTATTATGAAAACCTATTCCATTCATTTCAAATATTCACGAGATGGCAAGAGTTGGACAGGGAGTTGTAAATTAGTCAAGGCCACGTCCGATAGCGGAGCCATTGCTCAAATCAAAAGCATGTATCCTTATGTTAAGGATATTCGCATCACGTCTATTCGGTAAACGAATACAAGCATTATTCATGTTGAAAAAACTCCGAGACTATTAAGCCTCGGAGTTTTTCTGATTTTCAAAGTCTTGAATCCTTTTTCGAAAGGGCTCAAGCGGGGGCAGGGGCGTAGCCCCTCATTTTCTTTATGTGTGCAAAACAGGCTTATCCTCAAACTCGATCACAGGCGCCCCGTATCCATCGCTTTCAAAGACAACGATCTCATTCTCCCCCTCGCGGAGCAGAGGCGCGGGAACGTAGAGAGTTTGCTGGGGGCCTGCGGGGTTGTAGTAGCGCCCGATGTTGAAGCCGTTAACGACAACAAAGCCCTTGGCAAACCCGTCAAGACGGAGGAAGGTGTCCTTGGGAGCCCCCTCTATGGTCAGCTTACCCCGCAGGAAGGCGGGAACCTTGCCCTGCGTTTCGATTTCGCCGTAGGACAGAGCGGTCAGATCGTCCATGGTCATGGGGTACATCTCCCAGCCGTAGTGGAAGCGCTGACCCAGGCGAACGCCGTCCAAAATACCCTTGCGATCCAGGAGCTTGATGCCGTAATTGACTCGTCCCATGTTCTCCACCAGAATATCCAGGGTGGCGGTTTCTCCGAAGTCCAACCCGATGCGGACGGCATCGCCGCCCCGAGTGCGTTCGTAGGTACCGACCTGCTTGCCGTTCAAATAGAAAATGGCGCGGTCATGGATCTTACCGCATTCCAAGGGAAGCTCCTCGAAGGGGCCGGTCAGGGTGGTGCGGTAGAGAATGTAGCCGAAGTCCTGGTCGAGCTCCTCCATGGTCTTGGGGAAGGCGGCGCGGACGGGCGAGGACAGGGCGTTTAGGTTCGCGAACAGGGGGGCGCTCTCGGTGAGGGTGAGCTTGCCGTAGGCCGCCTTGGGGGAGTTTTGAATGGCGATGTCGGGCGCTTTTTTGCCCGTCCGACGCTCGACGGTCTCTCGCAGAGCATAGTACATGGGGGTTGTGTCGCCTGCTTCTGTGAGGGGCGCGGTGTAGTCATAGCTGGTGACGGTGGGCTGGTACTGCTCGCCCGTGTGATTCGCGCCGTTCCAGAAGGCGAAATTGGTGCCGCCGTGGAACATATAGAAGTTGAAGGACGCGCCCAGGTCGAAGAAGGTGTCCACCTCCCTCATGACCTCGGCGGGATCGCGCTGATCGCGGCCGCCCTCATGCCAGTGATCGAACCAGCCGCACCAGAACTCGCCGCACATGAGAGGGCGATCCTTCTGGAACTTGCGGAGGGTCTCGATCTGAGGAACATGGGAGCCGAAATTGGCCACAGCCAGAAGCTCGGGCAGGGTGCCGCCGCTGAGCATCCAGTGGCAGGTGCCGTCCGAGGTGAAGAGGGTGCAATCGATGCCGTGCTCACGGTAAATGTCAACGACCTTACGCAGGTAGGTCTTATCGTCACCGTAGCTGCCGTACTCGTTCTCCACCTGCACCATGATGACGCCGCCGCCGTTGGTGCAAAGGTGAGGGCGAATGCGGCTGAGAAGCTCTTTGTAGTAAGGGCGAACCTTATCCAAATACAGCGGGTCATCGCAACGCAGGGCGATGTGGGGGTATTTTAGGAGCCAGGAGGGAAGTCCGCCGAAGTCCCACTCGGCGCAGATATAGGGGCCGGGGCGCAGGATAACGTTGAGATCTAATTTCTCTGCGGTCTCGATAAAGCGGGCGATGTCCAGAATGCCCGAAAAATCGAATGAGCCCTCCTGCCTTTCGTGGAGGTTCCAGCAGCAGTACGTTTCCACCGTGTTGAAACCGCAGGCCTTCAGCTTGGTCAGACGATCCTCCCAGCATTCCGGGAGGGTGCGGAAGTAGTGGATCGCGCCCGAAATGACGGTGTAAGGCTCTCCGTTTAGGAAGAATTGTCCGTCGTGGTAGGTGAATTCTTTTTTCATGTCATTTCTCCGATCAATTCAATTTCTTCTTGAGGAACTGTCCGGTGTAGGACGCCGGGATCCTGGCGACCTCCTCGGGGGTGCCGGTTGCAACGATGGTGCCGCCTCCGGAGCCACCCTCGGGGCCAAGGTCGATGATGTGGTCGGCGCACTTGATGACGTCCAGATTATGCTCGATGACAAGGACGGTGTTGCCGCCGTCGCAGAGGCGTTGCAGAACGGTGAGCAGGCGGGCTACGTCATCGGTGTGCAGACCCGTGGTGGGCTCGTCCAGAATATAGATCGTCTTGCCCGTGCCCCGCTTGGCCAACTCGGCGGCCAGCTTGACGCGTTGCGCCTCGCCGCCCGACAAGGTGGTGGAGGATTGACCGATCTTGACGTAGCCGAGACCCACGTCGAAGAGGGTCTGGAGCTTGCGCTTGATCTTGGGCATTCCGTCGAAGAAGGTCAGTCCCTCCTCCACGGTCATGTCCAGTACGTCGAAAATACTCTTACCCTTGTAGTGTACCTCCAGGGTGTCCCGATTGTAGCGCTTGCCCTTGCAAACGTCACAGGTGACGTAAATATCGGGGAGAAAATGCATCTCGATCTTCTTGACGCCGTCGCCCTCGCAGGCCTCGCAGCGGCCACCCTTGACGTTGAAGGAAAAACGCCCGGGACCGAAGCCCTTGGCCTTTGCGTCCTGTGTCTGGGCGAAGAGATCGCGGATATCGTTGAAGAGCGGCGTGTAGGTGGCGGGATTGGAGCGGGGTGTGCGGCCGATGGGGGACTGGTCGATGGCGATGACCTTGTCCAGGTGCTCGATGCCCTCGATGCGGTCGTGCGCGCCCGGGTAGGTTGTGGCGCGGTTGAGGTCATGCGCCAGGACGGGGTAGAGGATCCCGTTGACCAACGAGGATTTGCCCGAGCCCGAAACGCCCGTTACGCAGACGAATTTTCCCAAAGGAATTTCCACGTCGATGCG
>JAZQXS010000206.1:0-12649 GCA_045633025.1 Eubacteriales bacterium
AACCTCATCGAGGGCTCGGGTAAGACCGGCGGGGATCTGGTCAGCGACGCCGTGTTCGAGCGCAACATCACCACCGAGGAAGCGCTGAAGATCAAGCTGGTTTTCTACCCCTGCAAGCTGGGTTGGAGCAGCATCGCGCCCGACATCCGCAAGTACACCCAAGCGGGCGACGACGAATTTGATTTGGTCATCAATGACATCTACGACTACGCCGAGCTGATCGTCGAGGGTCACTTCCGCAACGTGCTGGATGAAGATTGCGTCTTTGATTTCAACCGGAATTACTGGTACAAGGAATACATGGACGATCTCCGTCTCATGGACGGCTACCAGTATATCCTGGCGGGGGACTTCTTCATCGACCTCCTCCGCTCCGCTCAGCTCCTCCTTGTCAACAAGGATATGTATCTTAAGTACTACCACGCATCCGCTGACGAGCTCTACGACGTGGTCTCCAACTACGAGTGGACCTACGACAAATTGACCGCCATCGTGACCGACCTTTACATCGACCGCAATCAGGACAACACCAAAAACGCCGGCGACCAGTTCGGCTTTGCCTCCCACGGCTATTGGGGCGCGGCTCTTCCCATGGTGTGCAGCGGTACCAATAACGCCATCACCCGCGACGAGGACGGTATTCCCACCATTACGATCCATGAGGGCGACCGCTCCAACCAGCTTGCCGCCGCTATAACCACGCTGCTGAACAACCAGAACTCTTCCCTGGATCACGGCGGAGGACCTCTGGATGTATTCGTCAGAGGAGACGCTCTGGTAGCGGGCGGCGTCAGCCTGGGCTCTTTGGAGAGCACCAGCCTGCGCGCGATGGAGAGCGATGCCGCGGTGCTTCCCTATCCCATGCTCTATGCATCCGACAAGAAATACACCACCTCCACCAATGATATCACCGAGATGGGTGCCATCCTGACCACCTCCACTGACTTGGCTTTCATCTCTACCGTGGTCGAGGTGCTCAACCGCGAAACCGCCGACATCCTCATTCCCAAGTACTACAAGGAATCCCTCCAGGTACAATGTGTGGACGACGAGAAGGCCGCCGCCATGATCGATATCATCCACGACAACTTCGGTAACGCCTTCCTCCTGGCCTACAACCACGCTCTGGGCGGTCAGATCATCCAGGCGTTCTCCACGGCCGCCGAAAGCAAGCGTGAGTATTCTGCCGTCTTTGCCAGCGCCTCCAAGTCCGTCAACAAGACCCTGAGCGGCCTCATCAAGGACTATGAAAAGAAGAATAACGTAAGCTGATCTTCCCTGCCTCCGCCCCAATTTTCGGAGCGGAGGATTTTTTGCGCACGAATGGTTTTTGTTCACGGCAGATTCATAATTGTATGCTAAAATATATACAATTATATTTTCTCAAAGAAAGGAAGCGCATCATGAACAAATTCAAGAAATGGCTCTCCCTATCCCTTGCATCCCTGATGCTCGTATCCGCTCTGGCCTCCTGCGCCGCCACCGACGAGCAGGGCGGCGAGGCAGAAACCGACGGCACCCACGCGGTGGAGTCCACGGATCCCAACGCAGACAACCGCTTCAAGGACGTAAACTACGGTGACCGGGAGTTCCACATCTATACCAGCGCCCATCAGGCCTCCTCCTCCATGGAGAGCTCCAACTACCTCATCGAGGGCACCGGTAAAACGGGCGGCGGTCTGGTCAGCGACGCTGTATTCGCCCGAAACGTCACCGTCGAGGAGCAGCTCGGCGTCAAGCTGGTATTCACCCAGTGCGACCTGAGCTACGGCGGTATCGCCGGCGACGTCCGCATTCTGACTCAGTCCGGCCAGCACGAATTCGACCTGGTCATCAATGACAACTACGACTACGGTACGCTGGTCATTGAGGGGCACTTCCACAATCTGCTGGAGCCCGAGTGTGTTTTCGACTTCAACCGCGATTACTGGTACAAGGACTACATGGAGGATCTCCGCTTTGTGGACGGGTACCAGCACTTGATGGCGGGTGACTTCTTCATCGACGTGCTCCGCACCGCCCATCTGATGGTGGTCAACAAGGATCTGTACAATGACTACTACCATACCTCGGCGGATGAGCTCTACGACGTGGTCTCCAACTTCGAGTGGACCTACGACAAGCTCATTTCCATCAGCACCGGGCTGTACATCGACAAGAACCAGAACGGCGTAAAGGACGAGGGCGACCAGTTCGGTTATCTGGATAGCGCCTACTGGGGCGCCTCCATCCCCCTGTCCACCAGCGGCACCACCGGCTTCATCACCCGCGACGAGGACGGCTACCCCTCCGTCACCATCAACGAGGGCGACCGCTCCAACCAGCTTGCCAACGCGATGTCCAAGCTGCTCAACCTCGAGGACACGGGTCTGGAAATCGGCGACTCCATGCAAGTCTTCATTAAGGGAGACGCGCTGGTAGCCGCCGGCGGTATGTCCCTGGGCTCGCTGGAGAGCGAGACTCTCCGCCAGATGGAGAGCGACGCCGCCGTACTTCCTTACCCCATGCTGTTCGCCTCGGACAAGAAGTACATCACCGCCACCCATGACACCACCGAGCTGGGCGGTATTCTGGTAACGGCCACCGATTTGGAGTTCATCTCCACCGTGGTCGAGGTACTCAACCGCGAGACCGCCAACATCCTCATTCCCAAGTACTACAAGGAATCCCTTCAGGTACAGTGCGTGGACGACGAGAAGGCCGCCGCCATGCTGGATATCATCCACGATAACTTTGACAACGCTTTCATCCTGACCTACAACGTGCCTCTGGGCAGCAAGGTTTTGCAGGCCTTCTCCACCTGCGCAGAAAACAAGCGTGAGTTCTCGGCCGTGTACGTCGCCGGCACCGCGAAGTCCGTCAACAAGACCCTAAGCAACCTCATCGCGGACTATGAAAAGAAGAATAACGTGAGCTGATCTCCCCTGCCTCCGCCCCGATTTTCGGAGCGGAGGCTTTTTTGTGCATTTTTCCCCGAAAAACCTCCCGATTCCCATACGAAATATGCTTTCACCATCTTGAAAAAAACTTCAATTTATGGTATAATATAATGTGAGTAGCCTTGCAACGGCATCAAAATACATCGACAGGAGAATTCTCATGAACGGAATCGGACAGTGGACACTGGTATCCTTCCTCATTGACAAGCTGAACCTGGGCGGCACCGTCGCCGCGACCTTCGTCACCCTCGGCGGCATCCTGCTCTGCATTGTCATTCCCTACCTCTTAGGTAGTATCAACTTCGGTCTTATCATTTCAAACAAGAAGTACAACGACGACATCCGCACCCACGGAAGCGGCAACGCGGGCACGACCAATATGCTCCGCACCTATGGAAAGCGCGCCGCCATCCTCACCATGCTGGGCGATATGCTCAAGGCGGTGGTGGCCGTCGGTCTCGGCTACCTTATCGTGGGCACCAACCTCGTCGCTACCGACCCCGAAACGGGGGAGCTCTTCCACTACAAGGATCAGTTCGGCGCGGCGATCGCGGGTCTGTTCGTCATGCTGGGTCATATGTTCCCCATCTTCTTTAAGTTCAAGGGAGGCAAGGGCGTGGCAACCTCGGGCATGGTCATCCTCATGATCTCCCCCATCACCTGTCTTTTCTGCTTCATCATCTTCGTCATCATCGTCGTAGGCACCAAGTACGTATCATTGGGCTCCATCATGGGCATGATCTTCTACCCCATCCTGCTGACCGCCTTCTCGGGCGGACAGAATCCCACCGCCTGCATCATCGCGGTTCTTATGGCTGTCGCGGTAGTCTATATGCACCGCGACAACATCAAGCGCCTGCGGGACGGCAACGAACGCAAGCTCTCCTTCAAGAAGAAAAAGCCCGCCGAGGGAGAGGATACCTCTGAGAACAAAAAGTAAACATACAGGCAGGCAGGGATTTGACCCCTGCACCCCACGTAAGGACTTTTTGAAAAATGTCCTTACGAATCTCAAAAGCCTTCAAGAAAGTGATACAACAATGCTTTTTTGAAAGTTTTGGGAGGTCTTGGAACCATTTCTCAAAAGGGTTCCAAGTGGGGGTTCGAGGGCTTAGATCCCGTATCAATTTTCCCCCCGAAAGGAGACCGCCGCTATGGAACAAAGCACCCCCGCCGCCACGCTTGCCGCGCTGATTACGGATTGCGCCGCCGCGCAGATTCTGGACAAGGCGGTCTTTTCCAAGTGCCGCGACAAGGCCGTATCCCGCGCCGCCCTGACGCTCAAGCGAGTCAAGGGAGAGATCATCCTCCAGCTTGAGACCCTGCGCACCGCTGACGCGGCGGACACCGAGGTCAACAAAAAGAAGCCCGTCCAGGCCACCCACGAAAATCTTTCCGCCGCCGATGCGCCCGCGCGGCTGGCCTCCATGATCTCGGATTTCGACCAGATCAACCTCATGACCACCGCAGGGAGCTGTGAGCTTCGCCGCTCCAAGGGCGGAAAGGAGACGCTCATCGGCGCGGGGAATATCCGCAAGGCGCTGGACGGCGCTCCCTCAGCCGGGGCATCCGCGCCCCAAAAGATCACCGTCGGAGGAAACGACAAGGTCAAGCGCCGTATCCTGTCGGGCGCCGAGCCTTTTCTGATCGAGCTGGGTGTCAGCGATCAGAGCGGCCGCGTGCATGACAAAAAGCAGGCCAAATACCGCCAGATCAACCGCTTTCTGGAGCTGATCCGCGACGTGGAATCCCACCTTCCCGCCGAGGGGATCCTCCATATTGCCGACCTGTGTTGCGGCAAGAGTTACCTGTCCTTCGCGGTCTACCACTACTTCACCGCCATTCGCGGGCGCGCCGTCCGCATGGTTGGGGTGGACATGAAGGCCGAGGTCATGGAGGAGTGCAACACCATCGCCCGGAATCTGGGCATGGAGGGGCTGGAATTTATCTGCGGGGACGTGACCCTGTACGAGTTTCCCGACGGAGCGCAGGTGGATATGGTGATCTCCCTCCACGCCTGTGATATTGCCACCGACATTGTGTTGGACAAGGCCACCGAGTGGGGCGCCAAGGTCATCCTCTCCACCCCCTGCTGTCATCACGATCTCAACCGCAGGCTGAACAGCCCCGCCCTGGGCTTCATTGCCGAGCATTCCATGCTTCGTCAGAAGCTCTGCGACGCCGCCACCGATGCGCTCCGCCTCAAGAAGCTGGAGGCCAATGGCTACGACGTGACCGCCTTGGAGCTCATCGATCCCGAGGAGACTCCCAAGAATATCATGCTTCGCGGTATCCGCAGGTACGATCCCGCCTCGGCGCGGTGCCAAAAGGCCGCCGAGGAGTATCGGGCGGCGTATGCGTTTTTGACGGGGGAGCAGGTTACGCTGTAACGAGGGGGTTTCACCCCCTCACCCCCACCAAAGAACTTTTTGAAAAAAGTTCTTTGGAATCTCAAAAACTTTCAAAACTTCTCCCGAAAGGAGCCATGCTATGGCGTTTTTTAAGAAGGTGGTATCCCACTGGACCAAGAGCAAGAACCCCGACAGCTCGCGCTACCGCCACGACATGGCGGAGAAGATCTGCGGGTATCCCATCAAGTACATCACCGAAAGAAATCCCGAAACCGACAACGAGGACGTCATCGGCCGCAGTGGCTTCCTGAACATCAAGCGGGAGACCGACGAGCTGATCGTCTCCACACCCGCCGAGACCATCCTGCGGTGCGACGTTGACCAACTGGACGCCTGGATCCTCATGTCGGGGGACGGTGTGGTCATCACGGCTCCCGACAAGGAGCATGGGGGCGAGGTGCGAACCATTACGGTGCATTACGTGTATTATCGGAAGTAATTTTTCTAGGCGATTGTAAAACGGTCAGCGCGGGAGCTCCCTCCCGGAGGGAGCCTATCGTGCTGACCACGCGGAAATTCTTTTCCCGACAAGTATTTCTGGTCCGCGCTCCCAAGTCCTCCTCCGGGAGGAGGCTCCGCCCGCAGGCGGTGGAGGAGAATGCGTGCATAAAGTTTGAAACTTCTTACCGGAGAGAAAAGCGATTTTGTTGGCTTGCTAAATACCTTATACGTCCATGTCTTTTTGCGTTTTACAATCATCTAAAATAAATTTTTCTGAAAGGAGCCCACTCATGAAGAACAACCACTCCCCTTTCGCAAGGCCTCAGATCCGCATACTCTTGTCGGTCGTTCTGCTCGCGCTCTGCTTTCTCATGAACCGCTTCTTCAAAATCGAGAAAGCACCCTGGAGCCTTCTGCAGTTTGGGCTCTCGGTTGTACTGATACTTGTCGCCGCGACCTGCATCCTGAAAGCGATCTCCCAACTCACGCTTGCCAAGAAGCAAGCAACCGAAAAACCCAAATTCGATCCCGAGCATCCCGTCAAGATCTGGACACACGAGGAGCTATTCAACTATCTGGAAGCCGACGATATGGTCGATCTGGTCATTGATCACGAGGGGGGGCTGCGGATCAGCACCGCCTCGGACGGCCGCGAAAACAAATTCACCGGTCAATTCGAGTACTTTGACAAGGTCTACTACATCAACGACCAAGAGTATTCCGATCTCTGCCAATTCAAGGAGCAATTCGCTGCGATCCATCCCGAGGAAACCGTCCGCGTTCTGCGAGCATCTCTTGATGATAATGATGTAATGCTTCCCTAATTTTTCCGAAAGGAGTCCTCCCGTGAACATCGATAACAAGATCATCCGTGCGAGCGCCATGTTCACCGAGGGGCACTTTGCCGAGGCCCTATGCATCTACGACGAGGGCATGAAGGCGGGGAATACCCGCGCCATCTTCAACTACGCCTACTGCCTGCAATACGGCTACGGCACAGACCCCGACCCTGCCCGCGCCTTTGAGCTGTACACCTACCTCCGCTATGAGGAGGAGGGGGACGCCGCCTACAATGCGGGGGCTATGCTGGTAACAGGGCGAGGAATGCCTTGCGACCCTGCCGAGGGGTATGGGTATATGCTCACCGCCCCCGAGTGCGGGTGCATCGAGGCTCAGCTCTACCTGGCCATGGTGCGGCTGACGGGATGCGTGGGCGAGCCCGACATCATCAGCATCCGCCGTATTCCCTTCCACCGTCCCGATACCCCCGATTCTGCCTTTCTTCTGCCCCCCACCCCCGACGAGCGCGGGGAGTACGCCGACGAGCTTATGGACAAGCGGTTTGAGATCGCGGAGGCCGACGAGTACGAGGCCATCCGCTACATCCGCATGGCCGCCCGCCACAAGGGGGACTACGTGGGGAACGCTGTGGGCAACGCCGAATTCCTGCTGGCCAAGTGCGCCGAGGAGGGGGTTGGCCGTATGTACGACCGAAGCAAGGCCATCGAACTCTACGTCCGCGCCGCCGAGCATGGGAGCTTTGACGCCTTCAAAAAGCTCAAGACTCTGCCGCAATACGACGTGGAACAGGCTCGCGCCCGTCTCCGCATGAAGCCCGCCGAAAAGCGCAAGCGCATCGGTGAGGGGGACTACGACGAGGACGATTGACTCATACCACTCCTTGATAAAAACATTGAATAGGAGAGCGTGCCTTCGGCGACTTAAGAACCCTATACAAAGGGTTCTTAATAATCTCCTAAACTTTCAAAAACAGACTACTTTGTGTTTTGACGTGCTGTTTGACAGTGAGATTTTGGCTTGCACCGTGGGTCCCTACCCACTGGGTTATTTGGAAAAGAACGAATTCGCATTCAAACTTTTGATTGAGAATTCGTATCAATCCCCGCATATTTTATTAAGGAGGTTCCGCCATGCTGTTGGCTCTGGACATTGGCAATTCCAGCATATCTCTGGGGCTGTTCGATCTGAACGCCTGCGATACGCGGCCGATCCCCGTTCTGACCGCGAAATTATCCGCAGACACGGGACGTACCGCCGACGAATATGCTGTAATCATACGCGGTCTGCTGTCCGAACGAGGCTTCCACGCCTCCGTCACCGCCGCGGTCATGGGGTCTGTGGTGCCCCAGTTGACTCACACGCTGGAATCCGCCGTCCAAAAGCTGGGCGGAAATACCGCCATCCCCGTGACCCACATCGGCGGCGGGGTACGGACGGGCATCAGCCTGCGGGTGGACGATCCCTCTGCCCTGGGGGCGGACATCGTCACCAACGCCGCCGCCGCGGTGAAGCTCTACGGCGCCCCCGTGATCTTTCTGGATTTCGGCACGGCTACGGTCTGCGGAGCCGTGAACACGGCACGGGAGCTTGTGGGCGTATCCATCGCCCCCGGTGTGACCACCGCTCTGGAAGGACTCCGCGCCGCCGCCGCGCAGATCCCCTATCTGGAGCTGAAGGCTCCCGACACCGCGCTGGGCAAAAGTACCCCCGCCGCCATTCGGTCGGGGCTGGTGCTGGGCACCGCCTGCATGATCGACGGCATGATCGTGCGCATACGCGGTGAGATGAAGCTCCCGCCCAATGCCGCTCTGCCCATCGTCGCCACGGGAGGCCTTTCCGAGCTGGTGCTTCCCGCCTGCGTCCACGAAATCTGCCGCGAGGAAAATCTGACCCTGCTCGGATTGTATTTCATCTACAAGGCCACCGCGGAAAGGGAGAGCAGGAAGAAATGAAGAATGAAAAATGAATAATGAATAATAGTGGAACAAAACCCTACGGGTTTTGACCATTCAATTATAATTTGATCGCGGAAACCCGAAGGGTTTCAACCTCAATTATTCACTATTCATTATTCATTAAATGTAAATCCGTTGATCAGCCCTTTGGGCTTATCATAAAAATTTTTATGGCGCCATACCCTATGCGGATGGCAGCCGCGCAACATGCGCTGGGGTGAGATTCCCCGAAGGAGAAAAAAACATGAACAACCAAAACGAGTGCAACAACACCCGTCCGGACGGCACCTACGGCCGTACCACCATCCACGATCGCCGCCGCAAGCAAAAGCAGCAGGTGCTGTACTTGGTTCAGCTTGCCCTGCTGACCGCTGTGATCATGGTGCTCCATTTTACGGGAGCCGCCATCCCTCTGCCCGGCACCAAGATTTCCTTGGTTCTCATCCCCATCGCCTTGGGCGCTATGCTGCTCGGCCCCGTCGCGGGAGCCATCCTGGGCTTCATTTACGGTATGACGGTGTTCATCTCCCTGGGCGTCATGCACATGGATATCTTCACCGGCTTCCTCTTTGACAACACCCCTGTGATGGCCGCCCTCATTTGTACCATCAAATCCACCGCCGCAGGTCTGCTCGCCGGCTTGGCCTACCGCGCGCTTTCCAAGAAGAACATCCTGCTGGCCGTATTCGTGGCCGCCGCGCTGGTTCCCACCGTCAACACAGGTATTTTCGTGCTGGGTTGCTTCATCATTATGGGCACCATCAACGATTACATCGCTTCCCAGGGAGGCGGTTTCTCGGCCGTTTACTTCATTCTGATCCTCTGCGCCGGCATCAACTACCTTCTGGAGCTGGCCGTCAATCTCATCTTCTCCCCTGCTCTGGAGCGCATCATCCGTTTGGTTTCCAAGAAGGTGCGCCGCTGACCGCTCCATCGTCCTTTCACCATCTATCCCCCCTGTGAGGTACTTCCCATGAATCATAACAACGACACCATCATCAACTTCGATCTTCCCCGTCTCTTCAAGCAGAGCGCCCGCAAGGTGGCCGACACCGTCGCCGCCGTCCGCCGCGAGATTAACGAAGACATCGCCGCCGTCCGCCAGCGCGACCCCGCCGCCCGCAGTGATCTGGAGATCTTACTGCTCTACTCGGGCGTGCACGCCATTCTGGCCTACCGCGTGGCGCACAAGCTCTACTTGTCCAAGCATTATTTCGCCGCCCGCGCCATCAGCCAATGGGCACGGCACAAGACGGGTATTGAGATCCACCCCGGCGCGACCATCGGCCGAGGGCTGTTCATTGACCACGGTATGGGCGTCGTCATCGGCGAGACCACCGAGATCGGGGACAACTGCACTCTGTACCAGGGCGTGACCCTGGGCGGTACGGGCAAGGACGTGGGCAAGCGCCATCCTACCCTCGGCAACAACGTCCTTGTGGGCGCAGGCGCCAAGGTGCTGGGTCCCTTCAAGATCGAGGACAACTCCAAGATCGCCGCCAACGCGGTGGTACTGGAGGAGGTGCCCGCCAACTCCACCGCCGTGGGCATTCCCGCCCGCGTGGTGCGCCGCCACGGCCGCAAGGTGGACGATCTCGATCAGGTACACATTCCCGACCCCGTGGCTCAGGAGCTGTCTCGTATCGAGAAGAAGCTGGATGAGCATATGGAGACGGAAGGAGAAGGACAATGAAAAGGACCGCAAGCATCCTCGCTGTGTTGGCCATACTGCTGACCGCTCTTGGGAGCCTGTCCGCCTGCTCGGGCGGTGTGTCCCGCGACGAGGCCAAGGAGATCACCGACGCGTACTTCACCGCCATGGCCGCCGCGCGGTATGAGGAGGCCGCCGCCCTGTTCCATCCCGCCACCTCCATGACCGTCGAGCTCATGGAGAGCACCGCCGAGACTCTGCGATCCGAAATGGGGGCAGACTTCGCCGAGGGTGTGACCGTCGAGCGCTACGTGGGCATGAAATCGGCCTACTATGACTCCAACTTCGGCGGCTCGGTCTACGAGCTGACCATGGAGGTCACGGTAGGCGACAAGCCCCTGACCGTCACCACCGAGGTAGTGCGAACCGACGAGGGGTACGGGCTTTGGAACGTGCATTATAGCGAATAACACGTATGGAAAACACCGCACCGTTCCCTTTAGGGATGGCGCGGTGTTTTTCGTGTTCGGAGGCTCCGCTGTCGCCACTCCCCTACGGTTTCGCCCCGGCCTTGCCGAACAGGTGTTCCCACTCTCCGTCTGCGTTGTTGATTTTCCGCCTGACCCATGTTATACTGTACATGATCTCACACACCACAAGAGATCGCGTGAAGACTTTGAATCCCTTTTTCGGACTCACGCACATTTTTAAATATGCCGCCACAGCGCGGCGGAATGGAGATTATTATGGAAATCGCAGGTAAGATCAAGCAATTTAGATTCAAATCGGGGCTTACGCAGGATCAACTCGCCGCCAGACTCGGCGTTAGCGCGCAATCAATTTCCAAATGGGAAAACGCCGTGACCATGCCCGATATCACGTTGCTTCCCGCATTGGCCGAGGCCTTCGGCGTGACCATTGACGATCTGTTCGATCTGACCGCAGAGCAGCGCCTCCGCCGAATCGAGCACCGCCTGGACACCGAAGAGGAGATTCCGTCAGACGTTTTCAGAGAGTACGAGGAATTTTTGCAAGGACAGCTAACCGAATGCGCAGATAAAATCCCCGTGCTCGGTCTCCTTGCCCGCCTCTACCATCACCGCATGGAAGCGGATGCCGGTCGGGTCAGCAAGTATGCCCGCGAAGCCATCCTTCTCAAGCCTGAAGGAAAGGATTGCCAATGGCTTCTGCAAAAAGCAGAGGGGCACGCCGCGTGGGATTGGAACATCGGCAACCACACGGTCGCCATTGATTTCTATAAGGACGTGATCGAGCACGACACCGTCACGCCCAAAACCCCGCTTCCCTACTACTACATCATAGACAATTTGATCGCCGATCACCGCACGAAAGAGGCAGAAGCCTATCTCGCGCGCTGTCAGACGCTTCCCGCCCACAAGCCTTTTCTCATTCCGGTGTATCGGGCGCATATTGCGTTGGCCGAGTACGATGAGGCGCGTGCGGACGCCATTATGGAGGAGGCCGCCAAGGAATTCTCCAAGGACAGCGGCTTTCTCTTCGAAACCGCTCAGTATTTCGCCCGCAAATGCGAGTACGAAAAGGCGATTGAATTCTACGAGGCAAGCTGGGTAGCCGAGGAAGACCGCAAGCCGCGGTTCACCGACGCCCTGCAAAGCATCGCTATCATCCATGAGATTCGAGGTGAATATGCCAAGGCCGCAGACACCTACGACCGTTTGATCGCCTCCATCAAGGAGGAATGGGGCTACGCGGAGGACGATGTTGCCGTTCGGCAGACGGAACGGGAAAAGCAACGGGTTCTGCAAAAAATTGTATAACTTCTGCATATTCATACCCTTTCCCTGACCCGCGCCAGCACCGCGGCGGGATCCTCGGAAATGACGAGGAAGACGTAGCATCCCTCCGCCGCCACCTGCCCGCGGCCGGCGGTGGCTTCCCACTCGCTCCCCGAAAAGCCCCGCGCGACGCTGTCCAGCCGTCCGCGGCAGAGCCCTGCGACCGTGGCGGCGGTACGGATATCCGAGCAACGGAACACAGCCAGCTCGCAGGGATAGGGCGCCACCGACAGAAACAGCGCCACATCCCCTACCACCGGTACGCCTGCGGAATCGGTTTCCTCCAGTAGTCCGCGGGCGGCCTCGCCGTAGAGGGCGGAGAACAGGGGATCTGTCAGGTAGGCGCGGTCATCCGGCGGAAGGGCGCGGGTATAGGTCAGGCCGTCCGGGAGCGGCTGGGCGGTATCGATCAGGGCTGTCTGCATCACCGTCAGCAGCTCCGCGGCCGAGGGCGGCGGCTCGGCGCGCCCACAGGCGCAAAACAGAACGCTCACAAGCAGGCAACAAATGCAACAGAGAATCAAACGGCGCATGGGAAGCTCCTTTCGAGGGGGTTCCCTTTATTTTATGCACGAAAGCGGGGAAATATCTGCAAAAGCCCTTGCAAGCGCGGGCATTTTGTGGTACAATAGAG
>JAZQXS010000207.1:0-5657 GCA_045633025.1 Eubacteriales bacterium
GAAATCGGATTCAGTATCAGATGGTTGTGGAGATGTGATTTGTTCAGATGGCTGGCCACCACGACTTGATACCGATCTCCCCACAACCGTTGCGACAACTCTACGCCGATGCGGTGACACTCATCGGGTGTCACCTCGCCCGGCTTGAAGCTCTGATAGGCATGGAACGCAAGGACCGATCCGCGATCCCCGAAATGCTCCCGTACTCGCATCATAGCCTCGTAAGGGTCTCCCACGCAGTTGATGGAGCTGACAAGGTGGACTTTTTCATCTTGAAACCATTCGGTTTTCTGTCCGTCCTCGGCGTAGTGAAGGGTCTGCGCCAAGTCGTTCCACTCGGTCTTTTCGGGATTCCCGGCGTAATCAAGGACACGCTTGATGGTGTCCTTTATGGGCCAAATCTTCGTAGTTGCCAAGATCAGACCGCCTCACTTTCAGAGTTATACGGATCCGATTCGTCCAACTCGGCCAGCAAATCACGCTGACATTTGGCGTAAGCCGTACCGAAGATCCCCTCGTCGTAGAACAGCTTGCAGGTCTCAACAAATTCATCCATCACCTCCTGAAGGGTCAGAAGCTCCTCCCGAATCGACCGATCCGCGAGACAGTATTGCAAGATTATGTCCCCAATGGAGGAGAGAGCTTGACTCATTTCATAGATCTCCGCAGGCGGAATGGCCTTGAGGTCAGCCCCCATAATCAGCTTTTTGATGAGCTCTGTCTGCGAAATCCCGCAGGCCTCGGCCAGCCGTTTGATGCGCTTTTTCTCGCTGGCGGTCAGTCGGAACGTCAGGGTTTCGGTGGGCTTTTGCTCCTGGTTTTTGAGATTCTTTTTGATTTCTTTGCTCAGATTCTTTGTGTTTTTCATGTTCAATCTCCTTGAAAAAATCTTGAATTTTTGAAAAATACCGTCACCAAACGGCGGGGTCATAGGGGCGCCAAGCCCCTCTCGTATCGGGCGAGGGATCGACCGATGCGCAGGGAATGGCTCATTTGCGCAGTACGCAAATGCAGTACATTTCCTATGCTCGCTACACGCCAAGACGGTCATTTTACCTGCACCGTTTTCGTGTACTGCAAAATTCCTCTTGGTGACGGTTTGTGACGATGATGACGATTGTGACGGTGATGCCGAAGCACACCTCTATGAAGCGTTTGCGTCACTTGCGTCACAACCGTCACGGACGGTTGGACCGTCACTGACGGCTGGAACGTCATGGACGGTATCTTCGTCCTCCGCTTTGAGCGTCAGCTCGATCCATCGTCCGTTGCCCGTTCGCCCCGAGTCATACAGAATGCCCACGGTTTCCAGATAATCATACGCCTCGTTGGATAGGCACCGTGTCAGCACGTTGGGCTTTACGTTGTCCACGCCCAGGAGGGCAAGAAGCTCGCTCGCCGTTCCGCGGAAGTGCTTGTGTTCTTCGATATACTCGCAGACGGTCTTGACGATGGGAACCAGAGGGCGAACACAAGTTCCAACGTTGGGTGGCGTGCCTTCGATCAAATGCCAAAAGCGATTGGTGAATTCAATCGCCATGGCGCGGAACTCGATGTCCCGTCCCGTCAGATACAGGAAGGTCGTTTCGGTTCCACGATCCACCTTCTTGAGCAGCAATGCTGTGTCGGCGGCACCCATCAGTCCCGTTGAGCCGGAAATCTCGTTGAAGGGATCCTCCTTGTCTTGGGTCTTGCGCAGATGGTGGACCAGCACGATGGCCAGGCCAAGATCGTCGGCTAATTTTTTTAGCGCGACGATGTCGGCGTAGTCCTTGGCGTAACCGCCCCCAGAGGATTTGCTTTGGTTCGACGCGCGTACCTTCTGCAACGTGTCGATTACGATCAACTTGGTTTTAGGATAACGTGACACATGGGCGGCAAGCTGTTTCTCCAGCTCACCTCCGAGTGCCCCCGCCTGTACCGCAATGCGAAGATTGGACGGGCATTCCTCGGTTAGTTGGGCAATGCGATCCTTCACGCGGGGAAGTGTGTCCTCAAGCGCCAGGTACAGCACGTCGGAGCGCATGATGCTGTGCCCGAGGAACATCCTTCCCAAAACCACCGAAAGGCAGAGTTGCAGAACGAACCACGATTTACCGATCTTGGACGGCCCGCAAAGCAGAGTCAGCCCTTCGGGAATCATCTCGGCCACGATGAAGTTCTTCGGCGCGTAGGGCGTCGCCATCAGCTCCTCCACGTCGATGGTGTCAAGCTTTTTCAAGGGATTCGGATTATTGGTCGAATAATCCATTCACATCATTCCTTTCTTCTTCCACTTCCTTTCTTTTTTGGATTACGATGCTTCAACGTCACTCAGCATATAGCGAATCACGTTGATCTTGGGGATCCGAAACCGATTCCCCACGATTACGCCGTGGATCTGCGGGTGCTTGGCCAGCTCAAGAGCCGCCTTGCGACCGATGCCCAGCATCTTTTGAAGATCCCCGATGCCGACGATGTCGGGATAGTCCGCGAACATCATCTTCTCATAAACGGTTTTTGTTTCGTTCATAAACGATTCTCCTTTCATTCCGTAATGTAAAGGCGTAACCGTTTCGCAGGTGCGCGGCTCGCTACTCCGCGCATGACTCCCGCGCCTCACCCGCCGCACCGCAGGGCAGGGAAGGCCTATGTCAGCGATACGGGCTTGTCGAATGGGACTTGCCCGCGTGTATATAAACATCGCCATTGGCGGATGTTCCAAAAAGAAAAAGGGTGAGCATCAGAATAAGACAGAGGGAACCTCTGTACTAAAATCTGATACTCACCCTTGCCTTCGGTATAGGACTCCTTCGGGCAATTTGCAAAGCAAATTGCGGGTTGGACTCACCAAACCTCGGATTATAAATCACTTTATAGTCCAACCGGATTTCACAGCCCGGAGGGTGGCTCACTTTCGATTGTATTTATGATACGGATTGATAGATCGGCAGGGCAACGTACCCCTCCGCAACCTTGGGCTTCTCAATGACCACAAGCATCTGCTTGCACCGAGGACACATAAAGGTCGGTCCCGTATATCCGGCCTCGGCCATGCGAACGGTCACGTTCAACTTCTCGCGGGGATTCTCGCTATACATAATGGTACAGCCGCAGGTCGGATTGGCACACTTTGCAATGGGGATCTTCTTTTGGGTCGCCTTACGCAAGGGAATCACCTCACTTTATGTCTTTGATCACCTTCAGAGCAATGCCCTGAATCTCCATCCAATCAGGCTTCAGCTCCCGCCGATCCTTGGGGTAGGACTTGTTCTCGGCAAGCAGCCAGGGACGCCCATTTTCGCTCCGCATGAGGCGTATGAGGGTTGTACCCTCATCTGTGAGCACCGCCACCACCTGCCCGTCAAAGGCCTCTGTGGTCTGTCTGATCAGCACTAGATCGCCGTCGTCGATGCCAATGTCGATCATGGAATCCCCCGACGTGCGGAGCAGGTAACAATCGCCGTCCACCCAATCCTCGGGAATCGCCACGTAGCCTTGGATCTCCTGGCGGTTGTCCTCGGGCGATCCACAAACAATCGTCCCCACAATTGGGATCCGACGGAAGGGAACCTTCATGGCCTCCTGTCCCTCCACCGCCAGCGTGTCCTTGCCGCTGTACTGGATCACACCCCTGTCGCGCAGGGTGGTCAGATAGCGATAGCCGACCGATTTGCTCATCTCCATGTGATCCAGAATTCCTGGAACTTGGGCGATTCACCGTTGTGTTCCCGGACGTAGCGGTGAATGAACTCCGCCATTTGATTCAGTTTTTCTTCGCTCATTCGCTTCATAGGGGCCTCGATCATCAAATTTGTGTTAAAAGAACGAAAGGTTCCTTTAACAACATTATAGCATACACGTCGGATTTTGTCAATAGGTTTGGGTAAAAAAGTTGGAGGCCGCATTTGGGGGGGCGGCCTCGTTGTAAATTGCGATTAAGTTTGGGTCTTCGTGCCAGGTTGGCACAGGGTTTCAATAGCTCTGTGCCGTTTCGTTGATTTTGGAATTTTCTCTCGGATGGTCAAACGAGAGTATTGCTTCTTTCGTGCTGATATACTTCTATCGATTTCCAACGTGTTTTAATATTGCTCAAGTTTTCATACCAAATGTCTGGGTGCATCAGAAGCCGAGCGCATGATCTTGGCTTGCTCTGTATCACGTATCCGGTCAGCTATTTTTTGGATTCTGTTTGTAATCCACATATTGGCTGTAGTACCTTCGGAATAGTCTGCTTCTGCATACATATCCACGCGACCATCTTCACGCATTTGCTCTACTTGTTTCATAGCATTTTGATTTCCTTTGGGGTAAATTGCGAAGGTTGCGCCGCCGTTTCTTTTGACAACCGAGAATGCCGGGATGTCGCTGGGACCATCCGCGATGTAGATCATGTTTTCGAAATGTACGCGGCGATGTTCTTCCGGAATTTTGGAATTGACATCGATTTTTTCTATTTTGCCAATGCCTTTGTTGATTTCAAAAATTGCACGGGTCTTAGAGGTGTTATCGATTGCAAACAAGACCTCACTGATCACGGTTCCCCCATTCCCATCGGAATCATCCAGCAATTCACAGCCCCAAACACCATCGACATACGGCATTAATTTAGATCCGCGAATCACCGCTGCAAAGCCCGTACTTACAATATAATGTTCTACCTGAATGCCGTATTCTGCATAGGTCTTATCATCCTTGAACATGTTCTTCGTATATTCGAAAATCTCAGGTATTCCTTTGTAGAATCGCTGTTTGCTACCGTATTCTGTAAGTTTCTGATTATTCAGACCAGGGAATGTTCCATTATGAGCGCACTTGATAAAGTGATTCAAGTAGTAGGTATCCTTGTTGACTCTAATGCCCTTTTGCGCATATTGCTCTGGGACAGAATTTACCTCTCGCCAAAAGTCACCTGAGTTGACCTTGTAATCTTCAAAGATGGGATCTTGCATATAGCCGTCTATCAACGTTTTGTCACAATCCCAAATCACAGCAATAATGTTAGCCATTGTCTTTCCTCCTTTTTTTATTTCAACCATTCGTAATACGGTGTAAGCTCATCGTGTAGCAGGGGGCATATGCCTTCGTGAGGCTCCAGTTGCCTTCCTGCATAAGGTTATCTTGCTGATAGTTTCGATAACTGCTACCGCAAATAGACGGCCTGGTTTGAGGTGTTAGAATTTTGGTAGCGGCTACCGAAATTAGGATGGAGATGTTTTGAGTAAATATAGCATATCACAAAATTCTGAATGTGTCAAGTGCGTTCACAAAATTCTGACTCAACTCAAATAAGAATGTACACAAGCTTAAATTTTTAGATATACGCACGAAAAATAATGACGCCACCGAGAGTAATCGTTTGGTCGCTCTCGGTGGCATTTTCCTGCAGAACATCAAACGACTCCCCATCATAGCTCCCCCGCAACACAGCCATTCTGCGAAAAATAAAGCCCCGCTTCATACGGGTGTTAATCTGCTCCGTTGAAAAACATCCGAGGATATGGTATAATAGAATCGAAAAACAGATAGGAGGCAACCAGTATGTCTATCGGATCCACCATCAAAAAAATCCGCCGTGAGCGGGAAATGACCCAGGAACAGCTGGCGGAGTATCTCGGCATCACAGCCAATGCCGTGTCGCAATGGGAGTGCGACCGCACGGCACCGGATATCTCCCA
>JAZQXS010000208.1:0-2188 GCA_045633025.1 Eubacteriales bacterium
CGCATCTCCGCCGCAAAGGCTGAGGAGTGGAAGGCAGAGCGCGGCCTGTAATCCGCGCGGCAAAAAGGCAAGGGAGTGAACCTTGCCTTTTTCTTATTTCGGGGAGGACTAAAACACCGTCTCCACTCGCTTCTTCGCCCCTGCAGGCGAATATACCCACCGATCGATGTGCTCCACCTCATCGCCGCGGATGAAGTAGTGTAGCTTCGGGGTGGGGATGGACTCGCCTCGGTGAGCGTCGATGAGCACCAGCTTGACCTTCATGCGCTCGGGAATGATGCTTTTGATGAACACCGCCGCTGTTCGTCCGATGAGAGAGCGCACCGTCTCGCGGTCACAATCCCGTATCTCGGCCAGCCCCGCCAGGTTGGGCGCCAGCTCTACGAATACACCGTAGTCCTCCACGCTCCGCACGATGCCCGCCACGGTTTGCCCGGGGGTGTAGCGTGCGGCGTTTTCCTCCCACGTACCCAGAAGCTCTCTCGTGGAGACGAAAATGCGGCGGTTTCCGTTGTTTCCTTCATCCACGCTCCGCACCACGACCCAAATGGTCTGACCGTTATACAGGCGATCGCGGGGGTGAGAGATGCGGGAGATGGAAATGGTATCCACCGAAAGCAGGGAAGGAACGCCGCACCCGATGTCCACAAAGGCGCCGAAATTCTCCAGATGCGTCACCCTCGCGCGGATCACGTCACCGGGGATGAGCGTGTCCAGATAGCGGGAAACACACTCGGCCTGCGCCAAACGGCGGGACAGATTGACGGAAACCGTTCCGTCTGCGTCCGTTTCCATGCCCACGACCTTGCAGGCCACCGCTTTGCCCACGCGGGTCAGAATGGCGATATCCTTGGGCGGCTCGCCGTCACGGCTCCAGACCGCCTCCTCGCGGGGAATGATACCCTTCACCCCGGCCAGACCGGGGAACTCTACGTGCAGGTTGAAATCGCTGTCGCACAGAATGACGGTGCCTTCAATGATGACGCCTGTGTCCATAGCGCGCTCCAACCCCGCAAGACTCGACGTAAGCTCCCGATTGCGAACCGTTGTAAGCAACTGTCCCTCGGGAAAATATGTATGTTCCATGACTGTATCCTGTCCTTTCTTTGGGGAATGGCTCCCCGACTGCTCTACTGTATGCAGGGGATGGACGGATTATGCCGCCCCGGCTGTATCAAGGCTCCCTTTACCTTGTCAACAACGAATTGTTCATTGACAAATCTCCGAAACATGGTATAATAAACGTGTAAGCTTACAAAAAATAATTTTTTGGAGGTTTGTCATGAACATCAAGATCGGTGCGATCATTAAGAAACTGCGCGCTGAAAATCATATTACCCAAGAAACGCTGGCCACGGCCATCGGCGTGACCCCGCAGGCCATTTCCCGCTGGGAGGCAGAAGGCGGTTATCCCGACCTGGAACTGCTCCCCGCGCTTGCGGACTTTTTCAAGGTCAGCACGGACGAGCTACTCGGATACAAATTGTCCGAGAGGGAACAGGAGCTGGCCGATATCAAGAAGGAGATCGAGCGGCTGGATGAGGTCGGTTCCGTCGAGGAGTGCCTCGCCCTTGCCCGAAACGCCTTTGCGCGGTATCCGAATGATTCCGAAATTCGGCTGAATCTTGGAATTTGTCTGCATAATACGTGGGATGAAACCCATGACGAGGGGCTTTTGGACGAGATTGAATCCCTCTATCAATCGGTCGTAAACGAATGTGACGACGAGGATACACGGGACAATGCCGTCGGCAGTCTGATCCTTTTGTACAAGGATACCCACCAAAGCGAGAAGGCAAAGGCACTGCTTGGTCGACTGACACCGCTGAAATACTGCCGTGAGGAGACCATGGCTATGGGAATCGGCGACGACAATACCGAGTTCTATATCCAGGATCTGATCAACAAGCTGACCGATGGGCTGGGGACTGCCATTCGAGGCCTGGCTTTGCATGAGGACCTTCCCAACGACCCCTCCACCTGGGATTACAAGATCGAAATGCTCCGCATTTCCAACCAACTGTATCACATGATCTACGGTGAGGATCTGCTCTACCATCACGGTCGTCTGTCCTTCAATCATTGGCTGGTCTCCACCTACCAGATGTCCCTCGAGAGAACCGAGGGCGCCCTGGATTCGTTGGTGCGGATGTGCGAGCACGCCGTAGCCCACGATCTCTCCTATCAG
>JAZQXS010000209.1:0-6651 GCA_045633025.1 Eubacteriales bacterium
CACCAGAGGCAGGCGGATGGTCTTCTTGCCCAGAGCAAAAATACCCAGCAGAACGAAGATGACGTACTCGACGATGTTCAGAATACTCCGAAGAATAGTCTCGATCTCGATGACGATCTCCATGTCGAAGGGCTCGTTAAACAGGCTCATGACACCGGCCACCAGATTCACAAGGTCAGGAATAAAACCAATGACCACGGAAATGAGCGGGAACAGGAAGGTCAGCGCCAGCGCCTTCACAGCGGTCTGCTTCAGCCAAGCGCTCTCCTCGCGGATCAGCACGTAAGCCACAGCCGCGATGGTCAGGAAGTATCCTCCCCACAGACCGATCGCGTACAAAAGCGCGCCGAACAGGCCAACCGAAATACCAAGCTTTGTTTTCTCCATGATGTAATTCTCCTTTCCGAAAGAATGTCTGTAACAGTATAGCACAGAAAGCGCAGGATGTCAAGCGAAACCGGCGTTTTTCGTGCGCGCATTTTCCGGGTCTCCCTGCCAAACTCACACCCCAAGGAAAAAAATATCCGGGATGTATTGACAAACCCGAAAAAATATGCTATTATAGAGGCGTAGGAGTTACCGATGACGGTGCTTCCTCAGTTAGTTAAAAAGATAACCGTGAACTTTGGAAGAGTAGGGCGGTTATCTTTTTTTATTGCTTTTCAATAACGACATAACAGCGATGACCAAGGTTGCGATATCGATGAGATCGCGCCACGTGATGTACTCCACTATATCACCTCCCCCTTGCAGAGCATCAGGGAAGGAAAAAGATTTTGCACTTCCCTGTCTGAAAACAGAGGAAGCGACCGCCACCGACGGGTAACTGCTACGGGAGTCCCTTCGGATTCCGACAAATGCCGGGCATTTGTCCCTTGGCGTATTATACCATATTTGAATCGGTTTGTCAATCCCACTTTTCGGCGTCAAAAAAGTCTCAAATTTTTTTCAAAAAACTTTTCAAAAACCTATTGACAAATCCGAATCGATGTGCTATAATATCATCCGTCACGGAGGCATAGCTCAGCTGGTTAGAGCGCATGCTTGACATGCATGAGGTCATTGGTTCGATTCCAACTGTCTCCACCAGAAAAAAGCACATCTGCAACGCAGATGTGCTTTTTTGCAACGAAATTCGCCTGCGGCGAGTGAAATCCGGCTTCGCCAAGTGAAATAGCTTCGCTGTGAAATATTTGCTTCGCAAATGTGAAGGGCGAATTTCATTTCACATCGAACGAAGTGAGATATTTCACTTCCCCCCAAAGTGTGCTATAATAAATATAATAAAATTCAGAAAGGCGGCGGCATAATGACAAACCTGCAAATCATGAAAAAGCACCTGCAAGCCAACGTCCTTGAGCCGCTGTTCGATCAAGGTTTTGTTGGGAAATGGCCCCATTTCAGGCGGGAAAAGCCCGGATGTATCGAGCTCATAGTCTTCCAGATAAATAAATACGGCGGCTCCTTTTGCGTTGGTGTATCGGCCGTTTTTCCGCAGGGCTTGAACAAGAATTACGTTTCATGGAAAGGCTTGTCCGTGGATGAACTGACGGTGTGGAACACAAATGAGCGCTATCGCTTAAAAGGTATGTATGACGGTTGGTTCTATTACAGAGACCTATACGCGAAACATATTTGGGGACTCGGAAAAGATTATATTGACGTAAGCGAAAACAATGCAGAATCCTTCGTTATACCGAAAGGCTACAAGCTTGTCCAAAAATTCGACGATTGCGCGGCCGAGCAAATATGTGATACCATCAATAAACAACTCATAAAAGCGTTCAACTGGTTAGAGCGTTTGGAAAGAGACAATCTTTCAGATCAGTAATTTTTTGAAATATTTGAAATATCAGTAAAAATTTTCCTTCATTACATAGAATCGTTTCAAACCCCTTCCGTCAAATTGCACAACGCCCCCTTCCCCCTAAAAATCCCCCCTTGTTTCCTCTGAAATCCCCCCCGCCGAGGGGGTGCGACAAGGGTATGACAAATAGCCGCCTATATATAATGAAGAAAAAGCGCCGAAGATTCTCTGTTTTCGGCGCTTTTTCGTTATTTTTTTATCACAATCCTTGATATTTTTTTGTCAGTCCCGAATCAGGGGGCAAAAGTGCAAAAATGGGGGTTCAAAAGTTTGTTTAGTTTTAAAACAAGAAATTTCCGCAAAACCCTTGAAAAATCTTCGTCATTTTGATATAATACATGGTGAATAGATTTGTCCTCTATCAAATTCAACGCCAAAGGAGAATACATCAACATGAAAATACTGGTTGTCAATGCCGGTAGCTCGTCTCTGAAGTATCAGCTTTTCGATATGGACGAGCAAAAGGTGCTGGCTAAGGGTCTGTGCGAGAAGATCGGCCTGTCCGGTAACATCACCCACAAGCGCCCCGGTCTGCCCACCTATGCGGCCGATTACGCCATGCCCAGCCACAATGAAGCTATCGCCCTCGTGCTTGAGCTTCTGACCGACGCCGAGTGGGGCGTCATCAAGAGCGCCGATGAGATCGCTGCCGTCGGCCATCGCTTCGCGCACGGCGGTAAGTTCCAGAAGTCCTGCGTCCTCACCGAGGCCGAGATGGAGTACCTGGAGTCCATCGTGCCCATCAACCCCCTGCACGGCCCGCCCGCTATCAAGGGCGTGAACGCTTGCCGCGCCATCCTCCCCAACAAGCCTCACGTCGGCGTGTTCGACACCTCCTTCTACTCCACCCTGGAGCCCAAGGCTTACATGTACGCCCTGCCCTATGAGTGGTACGAGAAGTACGGCATCCGTAAGTACGGCTTCCACGGTACCTCCCACCGCTACGTCGCCGCGAAGGCCGCCGCATATTTGGGCAAGGATATCAAGGATCTGAAGATCATCACCTGCCACATCGGCAGCGGCTCCTCCATCACCGCCATCGACGGCGGTAAAGCCGTGGATACCTCCATGGGCTTCACCCCCCAGGACGGCCTCCCCATGGGTACCCGTTGCGGCGCCATCGACCCCTCCCTCGTGACCTACATCCTGAAGCAGACCGGCATGACCTGCGACGAGATGGATGCCGCTATGACCAAGAAGTCGGGTCTTCTGGGCGTTTCCGGCGTTTCCAACGACCTGCGTGACGTGCGCGTCGCCGCCGGTGAGGGCAACGAGCGCGCTCAGCTCGCCCTCGACCTGATGTGCCAGGGCGCGATCAAGCTCATCGGTACCTACACCGCCGAGATGAACGGCGTGGACGTTCTGGTCTTCACCGCAGGCGTCGGCGAGAACGACCGCAAGACCCGCGAACAGATCGCCGGCAACCTCTCCTTCTTCGGCCTGAAGCTCGACGTCGAGAAGAACGCCACCGGCTCCCACGACGGTATCCTGGAGATCTCCACCCCCGATTCCACCGGTAAGATCCTGGTCATCCCCACCGATGAGGAGTACATGATCGCCTGCGACACCGAGGCTCTGGCTCAGTCTCTGTAATCCTCGAACTCCCTCGGCACCCCGCAAGGGGGACTCTACATCATAAAAAAATAAAATTTTATAAAGCGAAAGGAAACCAAAACTATGGCACAGTCTCCGTTTGAAATCAAGAAGGAAATTTGCGACATCGGTAAGCGCATCTACGACCACGGTTTCGTTGCCGCCAACGACGGTAACATCTCCGTGAAGGTAGGCCCCAACGAGTTCTACTGCACTCCTACCGGCGTATCCAAGGGCTTCATGACCCCTGATATGATCATCAAGATCGACGCCAACGGTAACAAGATCGACGGTAAGCTCAACCCCTCCTCCGAGATCAAGATGCACATGAGAGTGTATCAGGAGCGTCCCGACGCCGGTGCTGTCGTTCACGCTCATCCTCCCGTGGCAACCGCCTTCACCGTTGCCGGTGTTGAGCTGGATCAGTACATCCTGCCCGAGGCTATTCTGACCATCGGTAACGTTCCTACCTGCGACTACGGTATGCCCTCCACCATGGAGATTCCCGAGTCCTTGATGCCCTACATCCAGAAGCACGATGCATTCCTTCTGAAGAACCACGGCGCTCTGACCGTCGGTAACACCCTGCTGCGCGCTTGCTTCACCATGGAGGAAGTCGAGTTCAACGCAAAGATCAACCTGTACGCCCGTCAGATCGGTGTCGGCGCCAACAGCCGCATCGACGAGATCTCCTGCCACGAGCTGGAGAGACTGATGGAGCTGCGTAAGAAGATGGGTCTGCCCGGCAAGCATCCCGGCTGCAAGACCTGCCCCAACAAGGGTACCCCCAACTGCAAGTGCAAGGACAACGCCGGCAAGTGCGACTGCGGTAATCACGCGGCTGCTCCCGCTAACTCCGACGACGCTCTGGTTGCCGAGATCACCCGCAAGGTTCTGGCCGCTCTCGGCAAGTAATCCGGCCTCTGACCGCTTTACTTGATCCCAAGAGAAAGGAAGAATCAAAGCATGGCTATCAACTGGACAGAAGCGCAAGTCGCCGAGCTGGTCGCCAAGGTCGTGGCAGAGATGCGGACGGATACAGCCGTCGCGGCTGCCCCCTCCTGGGATTCCACCCAGTATAACGGCCGTAAGCTGACTGGTATTTACAACAGTATGGAGGATGCCATTGCCGCCGCCGAGACCGGATACAAGGCGATCCGCGCCATGAGCGTGGCAGAGCGCGAGAAGCTCATCTCTTCCATTCGTAATTACTGCCGCGCCGAGGCAGGCACCATGGCCGCCCTCGGTGTAGCCGAGACCAAAATGGGTCGCGTGGATCACAAGACCGCCAAGCATATGCTGGTGGCTGATAAGACTCCCGGCACCGAGGACATCGTGGCCGAGGCCAAGACCGGCGATTACGGTCTGACCCTCACCGAGCGCGCCCCCTTCGGCGTCGTGGGCGCCATCACCCCCTCCACCAACCCCTCCGAGCCCGTCATCTGCAATAGCATGGGCATGATCGCCGCCGGCAACGGTGTGGTATTCAATCCCCACCCCGGCGCCATCGCCACCTCCAACTATGCTGTTGACCTGGTCAACCGCGCGGTTCACGCCGTCGGCGGCCCCGAGGTACTGGTTGCCTCGGTTGCCAAGCCCACCCTGGAAACCGCCGATATCATGTACAAGCACCCCGCCATCCGTCTGCTGGTCTGCACCGGCGGCCCCGGCGTGGTCAAAGCCGTCCTCTCCTCCGGCAAGAAGGCCATTGGCGCCGGCGCCGGTAACCCCCCCGTTATCGTGGATGACACCGCCGACATCGAGAAGGCCGCTAAGGACATCATCGACGGCTGTACCTTCGATAATAACCTCCCCTGCATCGCCGAGAAGGAGGTCTTCGTATTCAATAACGTGGCCGACCGCCTCATCGACGGTATGCAGAAGAACGGTTGCCTCCTCCTTACCCGCGAGCAGGCCGATAAGCTGGCCGAGGTCGTGCTGAACAAGAAGGTCAACGAGAAGACCGGTAAGGTCTCCTATGTGGTCAACCGTGATTGCGTGGGTCGCGACGCCCACGTCATTCTGGCCAAGATCGGCATCAACGTGGGTCCCGAGATCCGTTGCGCCATCGCCGAGGTTCCCTTCGAGCACCTGTTCGTGCAGGAGGAGCTCATGATGCCCATTCTGGGTATCGTCCGCGTAAAGGACATCGACGAGGCCATCGAGCTGGCCTGCAAGGCCGAGCACGGCAATCGCCATACCGCTCATATGCACTCCAAGAATATTGATAACCTCTCCCGCTTCGCGAAGGCCGTGGAGACCACCATCTTCGTCAAGAACGCCCCCTCCTATGCGGGCATCGGCTTTGGCGGCGAGGGTCATGCCACCTTCACCATCGCAGGCCCCACGGGCGAGGGTATCACCTCCGCTAAGTCCTTCACCCGCCTGCGCCGTTGCGTGATGGCTGACCACTTCCGGATCATCTAAAGGACGGAGGAGGACGCCAGAGAAACTTTCTTGAAAGAAAGTTTCTCTGGACTCTTCAAAGAACTTGAAAACAAAATATAAATTTGCCCGTAAGGTTCTTTGAATCCAAAACTTTCTTTCAAGAAAGTTTTGGCAGGGCTCGGGACGGAGTCCCGAGAAAAATACACAGAAAGGATATATACAACAATGGATATTTCCTCTACACAGATTGAAGCCATTGTCCGCCAGGTCGTTGCCTCCATGGGCACCGGCCCCGCCGCCCCCAAGGCCGCCGCAGGCGCTCTGCCCAAGGTCGCCAAGGTCGCTATGCTGGTGGATACCAAGAAGATCGAGATCCAGGAAGTCCCCCTGCCCGAGCTGGGCGAGGACGATATCCTCATTAAGGTCGAGGGCGCAGGCATCTGCGGCACCGACGTTCATGAGTGGAAGATGGATCCCTTCGGTCTGATGCCCGTCGTCCTCGGTCACGAGGGCACCGGTGAGGTCGTCTACTGCGGTAAGAACATCGTTAAGGATACCGCCGGTAACCCCATCGGCGTAGGCGACAAGATCGTTACCTCCGTTATCTCCTGCGGCGACTGCTACAACTGCCGCATGACTCCCGGCCGCACCAACCTCTGCGCCAATCAGGGCGTTTTCGGCCTGATCGGTGACAAGAGAGGCACCGCCGAGGGCAACCGCGCCAACGGCTGGTTCGCTGATTACATGCTCATCCGCGGCGGCGAGGCCTCCGGCGCTACCTTCTTCCAGGTCAACGAGCTGAA
>JAZQXS010000210.1:0-4417 GCA_045633025.1 Eubacteriales bacterium
TGCCCAGGGAGCGGATCAGGTTGCGGATCTCGATGATCTGCTTGGGGTCGAGACCGACCGTGGGCTCGTCGAAGATGATGACCTTGGGAGAACCGATGAGCGCGCCGGCGATACCCACGCGCTGGCGGTAGCCCTTGGACAGGTTCTTGATGACGCGCTTCCGCACGTCTCCGATGCGCACCACCTCGCACACCTCGCCGATATGCGCCTCGCGGTTCAGCTTACAGCCCTTGAGGTCGTAGTTGAAATTCAGATACTCGTCCACTGTCATGTCCAGGTAGAGAGGCGGCTGCTCGGGCAAGTAGCCGATCTGCCGCTTGGCGTTCAGCGGGTCGGCCAGCACGTCGATGCCCGCGATGCTGACCCGCCCTGCGGTGCTGGACAGGTAGCCTGTCAAAATGTTCATGGTCGTGGACTTTCCCGCGCCGTTGGGGCCGAGGAAGCCGACGATCTCGCCTTCCCCGATCGTAAGACTCACGTCGTCCACCGCGCAGTTGGCGCCGTAGTTCTTGACCAGATGTTCGATCTTAATCATGGATGGATGATCCTTTCTGTGCCCTCTGTGAAGAGCGTGTATTCAGTATCTATCAGCACCCGCGGACACCCGCGGATGCAATAAGTCATTTTATAGTATACCATATTATTGTAACGAATTTATGAACCAGAAGTCAAATATCGCAAATTCTTCTTGATTTTTTGGTGAATTTTTGAAAATATTCGCCGAATTTGCCTCCTTCGGAGAAAAGGGCAAATTTTCTCAAAAATTTCTGTCCATTTACACCCGCGTAACAATTCCGTGGTATAATCCTGTTATACATGCGTTACGGAGGTTTCCCACATGAATATTTGGATCAAGCTCCTGGTCAGCTTCTTCGCGGGCGCGGGGGCAGGACTCGGTACCGGCTTTGCCGGCATGAGCGCGGCGGCGGTCATCAGCCCCATGCTCATTACGTTTCTCGGCATGGACGCCTACGAGGCCGTAGGCATCGCCTTGGCCTCCGACGTGCTGGCCTCGGCGGTCAGCGCCTACACCTACGGTAAGAAAAAGAATCTGGACGTCAAAAACGGTTTGGTCATGCTGGCCACGGTGCTGGTCTTCACCGCCGTGGGCAGTTTCCTCGGCAGTCTGGTGCCCAATACCACCATGGGGAGCTTTTCCATGGTCATGACCCTCCTGCTGGGCATCAAATTCATCGTCAAGCCCGTCATGACCACCAAGGAGGCCATGGAGAGCGTATCCCCCCAAAAGCGGTTGATCCAGTCCCTCATCTGCGGAACGGTCATCGGCCTCATCTGCGGCTTTATCGGCGCGGGGGGCGGTATGATGATGCTCCTGGTGCTGACCTCGGTGCTGGGCTACGAGCTGAAGACCGCCGTGGGAACCAGTGTGTTCATCATGACTTTCACCGCTCTGACAGGCGCGGTCAGTCACTTTGCCTTCGGGGGCCCGCCCGACCTGCTCGTGCTGATCCTCTGCGTGGTCTTCACCCTCCTTTGGGCGCGGATCGCGGCGGTGCTGGCCAACAAGTCCTCCCCCAAGGTACTCAATCGGGTGACGGGTATCATCCTGACGGTGCTGGGCGTGGTGATATTGGGAGTCAATTTCTTCTTTTCGTGACGGAGAGAGGGACATACGGAGATACCAAAATATAAAGATACAAAGATACGAGATACAAGATATAGCGGAAGCTGTATCCTGTATCTCGTATTTTGTCTTTATTCCTTATAGAGGTAGTTAAACCGCCCGATGGGCGCGGCGTCGCCGTTGGCGTAAAAGTCCATGACCGTGGGCTCCTGCATGTTATCGCTCCACTTGAACTCGAAATTCAGCCGTCCCTCCATGCCCACAAGAGCCCGAGGGAGCGCGATGGTCAGGGTATCCCCCGAGATGCGGTAGATCGCCGTACCGATCGTCTCCCAGGTGAAGCTTCCCGCCTCGGCGGTGCGGACATAGCGCTCCACGGTGGCTTGGTTCTTCTTCCCCGCCTTTCGGTTGATGGCGAGGTCGTAGCCCTCCCAGCCCGTGGCCTTGGAGCGGTCGGTATCAAGGAAGAGGGTCATCCAGCCGTCGCCCTCGCGGGGGGTGATGGGATCGGCGCATCTGACGCGGAAGTAGAGATTCTCCCCGTCGCGGGACACCCGCGCCTCCACGATGTCATTACGTCCTGTGGTGTTGACGTAGTGGCAATCCCCGAAGCCGTCCCAGTCGCGGTGGATGGTGGTTCCCTTGGGGTTGCGGTAGACGGGCTTGACCGCGCTCCACGCCTTGCTGCCCGACTTGAGATCCACGATTCCCGCGGGGGATACGGCCTGACGGGGTGATGCGCCCTTGAAGCGGCGAATATTATGGGCAAGCTGGAGGTAGTAGGTATCCAGATACCCGTCCTTATCCATCTCAATGTCGCGGCTGTGCTCGCGGTCGTACTGATCCACCATAGCGAGCTGGGTGGAGTCGTTGTCCTCCAGCCAAGGCTCATGCCACTGACCCATGATCCACTCGTTCCAGCCCGTGACGAACACGATATCGGGATCCAGATCAATGGCTCTGTCCCACTGCTCCTGGACGTTGTAGCCCTGCTTGTAGGACTCGGGGGTCAGAAGGGCGTGGCCGTGCTTACCCGTGTAGCTGCGGCCGAAGGTACCCTTGTTGTTGAAGTAGGTGCAAATGATGTCCTTATTGGCGTTCTGACCCACGCCGACGGTGACCATCTCACAGGAGCCGTCGGCGCGCTCGCCGAACTTATGCTGGGGATAGACCTCCAGCCAGCCCCACTCGTCGGGGCTTCCGGGGCCTGCGCCGTAGCTGGGCTGACCGGGGCGGAAGGTGAAGAAGGAGCGGATCTCGTTCAGGATACGGGTATCGGTCTCGCAGGCGCCCTCCTTCGGCAGGGAGCAGGGGTGCGCCATGACCATGGGTTTGCCGTCCAGCATGAACCACAGATCCGAATACAGCCCCGGCTTGTAGAGGTTCTGGTACAGGGAGCGGAGCATACGCTCGGTGGTCTCGTTGGGCCAGAAGTTCAGCATGAAGGCGATCTTGGGCACCTTAATGCCGTCTGCCCGCGCCTGCCGCAGACCCTCCAGCAGGGGCTCGTAGGCGGAGCGCCAGGTCAGGGCGCCGTTGGTGCAATCAAAGAGCAGGAAGTCCACGCCCGCCGCAGAGAGCAGGGCGGCGTGATGGCGAATGATGTAGGGATCGGAGTCGCGGTAGAAGCCGTAGAAGGGCTCGTGCCAGAAGCACTGCATAGGGCGCTGACCCCAGGCGGGATGGTCGCGTCGGTACTCAGCGGCGGGGAATTTATCCAGAACGTCCACCACGTCCACGGGGCGGAGGTCGGCGTGTCCCTCATGCCACGTCCAGTAGAAGATACCCACCAGCTTGTCCTTCCTTTTGCCCTTTACGTCCTCGGCCGAGGCCACCTTACGCCCCAGCATATCCGTGGCCTCCCAATGCTCGTAGCCCATATCCAGCACGGCTTTTTCGGGGATAGGCTCATAAGAGATGCCCGCGCAGGCGGACTCTGCGGAGGGCTCCAACGCGATGGGCTTTGCGTTGCCGCGCATCGTGACAGTCACGTCGTGAACCCCCGCGGTCGGATCGATCTCGCACTCGGCCTCGGTCTCGGGCTTACCGTCCCCGGTGAGCATCGCCACACCGATCACGTTGCCGTCGGCGGCAACGGTTCCCTTCGCGGCGTCTCCCGAGCCGCTGAAGCGGACGCGGAGGCTGATGCTGCCCGCGCCAAAATCTACCTTGTCGGCGCGCCACAGGCGGGCGGCCTCGTCAAATTTCAATTCAGTCATGATTCACCTCTCGGATTTCATGGAGTCGGAGCGTGTTTCGGCTCCGCTTTTTTATAGTACCACACTTTTTCGGAATCGTCAATAACTTTTGAAAAAAAGGCGGGAAATTTCATCATCTTACACTAAATATTGAATAGGAGAGCGTGCCTCCGGCGGCTCAAGACCCCTTTTAAAAAAGGGGTCTTAAGAATCCCCCAAAACTTTCAATGAGTTTTTCATGTATGTGTTCACTCGCTGTTTGACGGGCGGATATTAGCATTCACCGTGGGTCCCTACCCACTGGGCTATTGGGGTAGCTTGAGAACGGATTCACTTTCAAGATTTTGATTGAGGATTAGTATTGCACGAAAATCTCCCGATTTTTGACGGCAAAAAAGGAGCGGCCGAGGCCGCTCCGGGGTTTAGGCAGAGGGGGTGGAGTTGTAGTGGACGACGGTAGGTTGCTCTTGTATTGGGACGGGATGACGATCTCGGTGTCGGTACAGGTGCCCAGACCTGTGACCGCGTAGGCCGTTTCATCCTCCGTCAAGGTGAGCTCCAAGCCATTGGAAGCCCCTTCGCCCGAGGAGGTACAGGCCGTGAGCGCAAGACAAAAAGCCGTCAAACGCGCGAG
>JAZQXS010000211.1:0-2416 GCA_045633025.1 Eubacteriales bacterium
ATGTTCACGCAGGTAGCGTCAGCGGCAATACCGCCGTTGCCGGGGAGACAGTAGATGGTCTCCACAGCGGGATTCTTCTTGATGGCCTTGATGACGGCGTGTTCTCTGCCGCCGCTGCCAATAACCAGAATGTTCATAAATTAATCTCCTTTTGGGGCTCTGCCCCAAACCCCGCTTGAAAATTTCTTGAAAGAAGTTTTCAAGACTTTCAAGAACTTTCAAAAGGGCAAGTCATATATAGGTCACAATTTCAGAAGCGCCTAAAACACATCTATGGGCAGAGACATACGGTAACACCCTCTACCCATCCGTGTTGATTCTCTACCCCAAAAACTTTTTAAAGTTTTTGGAGATTCTTAAGAACCCTTTTTCAAAAGGGTTCTTAAGCGGCTCAAGGGCAGAGCCCTTGCGTTCTCCTTAATGGTGGAACAGTCTCATACCCGTAAACGCCATAGCCATGCCGTACTTGTCACAGCACTCAATGACCAGGTCGTCGCGGATGGAGCCGCCGGGCTCGGCGATATAGGAAACGCCGGACTTCTTAGCGCGCTCGATGTTGTCGCTGAAGGGGAAGAAGGCATCCGAGCCCAGAGCCACGCCGGAGATGGTGTTCAGGTAAGCTCTCTGCTCCTCACGGGTAAAGGGAGCGGGCTGGGTGGTGAAATACTTCTGCCAGTTGCCGTCGGCGGTCACGTCCTCCTCGTTCTGGTTGATATAACCGTCGATGACGTTGTCGCGGTCGGGACGGCCGAGGGTATCCTTGAAGGGCAGGTTCAGCACCTTCTCGTGCTGACGGAGGAACCAAGTGTCGGCCTTGCCGCCGGCGAGTCTGGTGCAGTGTACGCGGGACTGCTGACCTGCGCCGACGCCGATGGCCTGACCGTCCACAGCGAAGCAGACCGAGTTGGACTGGGTGTACTTCAACGTGATCAGAGCCACGATGAGGTCGCGGACGGCCGACTCGGGCATATCCTTGTTGGCGGTCACGATATTGGTGAGCAGTTCACGGTTGATCTCAAAGTTGTTTCTTCCCTGCTCAAAGGTGATGCCGAAGACCTGCTTGCGCTCGATGGGATCGGGCACGAAATCGGGGTCGATCTTGACGATGTTGTAGCTACCCTTGCGCTTGGACTTGAGGATCTCCAGCGCCTCGGGCTCGTAGCCGGGGGCGATGATACCGTCGGAGACCTCGCGCTTGATCATGAGCGCGGTGGTGACGTCGCAGACGTCGGAGAGAGCCACCCAATCACCGAAGGAGCACATTCTGTCGGTGCCGCGGGCGCGGGCGTAAGCGCAGGCCAGAGGGGACTCGTCCAGACCGGGGATATCGTCCACGAAGCAAGCCTTCTTCAAAGTCTCGGACAGGGGAATACCCACAGCCGCAGAGGTGGGGGATACGTGCTTGAAGGAGGTCACGGCGGGCAGCCCCAGGGCGGCCTTCAGCTCCTTGACAAGCTGCCAGGAGTTGAACGCGTCGAGGAAGTTGATGTAGCCGGGACGGCCGCAGAGGATCTCGATGGGCAGCTCGCTGCCGTCGTGCATGTAGATCTTAGAGGGCTTCTGATTGGGGTTACAGCCGTATTTCAGCTCGAATTCTTTCATTTCGGTTTATCTCCTTGTTTTATGATTCTTTAGGCGATTGTAATGAAATAGTATTTGTGTAGGGCGGGGGCTTGCGGATAAAACTCAAGCGCCTTTGTATCTGCGGAGAATGGTTTCATATCGCCCCCTGAAATGATACGAGGCTCCGTTATTGTTTTCTCCTATGATTTCAAGGCCTAAATGCTTCAGAATCGCGATGGATCTTTGATTGTTTTTATTGGCGTATGCCTCGACAAGCTCGGTATTCTCGGGAATGATGCCTGTCAGATACGCATACAGCTCAGCAAACACGCCCGTTCCCTTGTAACGGTCACGAAGCTGTATCTCCTCCATCATGAACAAGCCGTTATGAACGAAGTACTGAAAATACCCCGCGATCTCATCGCCGTCATATATCAGCAGGATCCGTCTCGGCTCCTTGTCCAAAGCGGGTGAAACGCAGGACAGCCAAAACGCAAGGTCTTCCTCGTAGGAATTACCCGTCGGAGCGATCCGACTCATATTCCCGTGCAAAATAGCAAACAGTTGCGGTAAGACCGCATCCTTGCGTGACTTGTCCAGCTCGATTATGTTCATGCGTTCTTATTGACAATTCTGGTCTCGGTCTCACCGGTAGCCAGGTCGATGTAACGGACGAACAGGGACACCTTGTTGTCCTCGTTGAGGTTGGTCCAGATCAGGTCGGTCAGACCGTCGATGTCCATGTCGGGGAGCTCCAGGGTCTTGGGCTCACCCCCAAAGGAGGGCAGGGGGTTGCCGTCGGCGTTGTAGGTGTGAATGAACTTGGCGCGGCCTGCGATGGGATTGGAGTAGG
>JAZQXS010000212.1:0-1705 GCA_045633025.1 Eubacteriales bacterium
CCGCGGAGAATCGCATCACCGTATGTGAGAAATCACCATCCGATGATCCTTTGCGATCTCCACGCCCTTCTCGACGGGCATACCGGGGCAGGGGTGGAGGTAGATGACCTGATCCTCCCGCAGACCCTTGACATAGTACTCCAGGTCTTCGGCGGCGCGGTCGTTGACCTGCAGACTCTTGAGATTCTCCATCTTCGCGAACAGCGGGATCAACTGGCTGTGACTACCGCAGAGGTGAATCATGCCGCCATGGGGATACAGCCCAAGCAGGGCGTTGTCCAGCGGGAGGATAAACTCCTCGTACAGGTCAGGAGAGAGCAGTTGGGTGGTACAGCCACAGATCTGGCCGTACGCCGGGGGCTGGGTGCGGTCGGTGGGACAGACAGGCTGAAGCTGGGCGGTGGGAATGTGGTCGATGTACCACTGATGGGTCTCGGCGATCACGTCGTAAATGATCTGTAAGTCATGCTTGGCCGCCTCAGGCTCCTCCAGCATGGCCACCAGCATTTCCTGACCGTACAGATTGACCGCGATGTTCAGGGGGCTGGACAGGATGGGAGGCGTGAACAGGGGAACCGTCACGTCCGCCGCCAAAAAGGCCTCGGCGATGCGCTTGGCGTAGTTCCAGGTCTCGTGGCTGTCCAGATCGGGGCGTTTCAGCTCGCCGACGGGATGCTTCAGATATCGGTTGTACCACTGGCCGTATGCCGCAAAGACCTCCGCGCCCAACAGCTTGTCAATGAAGTGGACACCATAGATGTCCCCCCACACGCACATAGGGACGAAACAGCTATCGCACCGAATTTCCTCCACGCGGGCGGCGAGATTCTCCAAAACCTCGTCCATCCACACCTTGGGCTCGCGGTAGAGCAAACCTCCGTCGGAGGCTCTCCCTTGGATGCCCCAGGCCTTCAGCGTGCGGGGCTCTCCCCGCTCAAACAGACCACTCAAGGTCTGAAACCAACCGTCCCTGTACGAAATCAGCGCCGGGTCGTTCAGAATGGCATGGGCTTGCTTTGTTAACATAACGGGATTACCTCTCTTTCTTGTATCTTGTATCTTGTATCTTATATCTCGTATCTATGTATCTTTCCGCGTCCTCCCTACCGTAACCAGCACGACCAGCCTTGCCCCCGCTTCCACCAAAAGCGCGGCGCATCGATTCAAGGTTGCCCCTGTGGTACAGAGATCGTCACAGATCACCGCGACACCGCCGCGAACTCTTTTGGCGGCGTTTTTCTTCAGCTCATAGGAGCGGAGCGCGTTGTCGGCTCGTTTCTGAGCATCCAGTTGCTTTTGCTCAGTACTTCGTCTGCGGGTACGTCGGATAAGGGGCGTGTACCTTCCGCCGCAAGCCGTAGCCAATGCTCTCGCCAAGCGAGCCGCTTGATCGAACCCATCCTGATTGACGGCAGATCGACGGCGGGGCGGGTAAGTGAACAGGACAGGAGCATCCCCGTCACCCTCGGCTTCCCGTTTCGGGAGAGAAGCCAGGGTTTTCTGCACCTGCGGCGCCAAGCGAGCCGCCACAAAAGCAAATGCGCGGGGGTCACCCTGATGCTTAAGATGGTAGACAAGCCGCTCGGGAACACCGTCGGTGCGGCCGCTATGGTAGAAGGTTAGATAGACCAGCCCCCGCGCGGCATCCTCCGCGGCCTTCCCTGCCGCCTCCGTGACGGCCGCCTCCCAGGCAGTACGGCAAAGG
>JAZQXS010000213.1:0-6586 GCA_045633025.1 Eubacteriales bacterium
ATTCCGCGTCATCCACACCCCCGGCCACTCCCCCGGCTCCATCTGCCTCCTTTGCGAGGAGGAACGCGTCATGATCACCGGCGACACCCTGTTCGCCGACAATATCGGCCGCTCCGATCTCTGGGAAGGCAGCTTCGGAACCCTGCGCCTTTCCCTGAACGCCCTGCGCGGCTACGACGGCGGCATCACCATCTATCCCGGCCACGGCGCCACCAACACGCTGGGACGGGCGTTGGATACTGTTTTCTATATGTAAATCCATCAACCACACTTTGCTCAGTTACGAAATCGAAAGGATCATATACGCATCATGAATGTCAATTACCAAAAGTTAGCCGAACTCCTGTTCCCCCACGTCACCGAGACCCCCGAGGAGACCGAGGCCAAGTTTCCTCCCCGCCAGCTCCCCGACGGCGCTAAGGTTACCCGCTTCGCCCCCAGCCCCACGGGCTTCGTCCACTTCGGCGGCCTGTTCCCTGTCATGGTCGGCGAGCGCCTGGCGCACCAATCCGGCGGCGTGTTCTACCTGCGTATCGAGGACACCGACGCCAAGCGCGAGGTGCCCGGCGCGGCCGAAGGACTCATCACCACCCTGGAGCGCTACGGCATCCACTTTGACGAGGGCGCCATCCTCGGCCCCGACGGCAAGGTGCAAGACACCGGCGACTACGGCCCCTATAAGCAAAGCCTCCGCGCTCCCCTCTACCACGTTTTCGCCAAGAAGCTGGTGGCCGAGGGAAAGGCCTACCCCGTGTTCACCACCGAGGAGGAGCTGGACGCGCTGAAGCAGACCGATAAGAAAGCCGAGATCAAGAACGTAGACTGGGAGGCCGAGGCCGAAGCCCGCAAGGCCGAGATGCTGGCTCACCGCGAGTTTACCATGGAGGAGGTCGAGGCCAATCTGGCCGCAGGCAATCCGTGGGTACTCCGCCTGCTGGCCGACGGAGACGGCGAGAAGAAGATCACCTTCCAGGATCTGGTGCGCGGCAAGCTGGAAATGCCCGTCAATGACGAGGATTTCGTGCTCTTGAAGTCCGACGGCATCCCCACCTACCACTTCGCCCACGCGGTCGACGACCATCTGATGGGCACCAACCTGGTCATCCGCGGCGAGGAGTGGCTCCCCTCCCTGCCCAAGCACCTCCAGCTCTTCTACTACCTGGGCTTCAAGGCGCCCAAGTACATGCACATCTCCCAGATCATGCGTCTGGACGAGAACGGCAACAAGAAGAAGCTCTCCAAGCGCGACATGGGCGCAAATCTGGACGATTACGCCAAGATGGGCTACTGCTCCGAGGCCGTGGCTGAGTATGTGCTGACGCTCCTGAACTCCAACTATGAGGAGTGGAGAGCCGCCAACCCCACCCTGCCCTACACCGATTTCCCCTTCAACATCAAGAAAATGTCCGCATCCGGCTGTCTCTTCGACTTCCAGAAGCTGAACGACGTATCCAAGAACGTCCTCTCCCGCATGACCGCCGAGGAGGTCTACGACCGCGTGGCCGCCTTCACCGCCGAGTACGACACCGAGCTGAATTCTCTCCTCACGGCTGATCCTGCCTACGCCAAGGCCATCTTCGCCATTGGCCGCGGCGGTAAGAAGCCCCGCAAGGACTTCACCGTCTGGACAGACGTCCGCCCCTACCTGGACTTCTTCTACGACGAGCTCTTTGAGATCAAGGACAGCCTCCCCGAGAACGCCGACCGCGCCGATGTGGCCGCCGTCATTGCCGCGTTCAAGGCCTCCTACGACCCCGCAGACGACATGAACGCTTGGTTCGATAAGGTGAAGGCCATCGCCTCCGATCTGGGCTACGCGGCCGATATGAAGGCCTACAAGGCCGATCCCGCCGCCTTCAAGGGCAGTGTGGCCGACGTGTCCGGCTTCCTCCGACTCGCCGTCACCGGCAAGCTCAACGCCCCCGACCTCTACACCGTCATGCAACTCCTCGGTAAGGAGCGAGTCTTCGCCAGATTGGACAAGTTCGAGGTGTAAGGAGAGCGCAAGGGGCGCGTGCCTCCGGCGGCTTAGAACCTTTTTTGAAAAAAAGGTTCTAAAAACTCCAAAAAACTTAAAAAATAAATATTTTACGAAAGGTTTTGAAGGGAGATTGAGGGAATCTTTCCCAAAAGATTCCCTCAATCGTCCCCCCATTCTCACTATGGAAAACGAAATCAAGTATTCTAATTTTATCCACGACATCATTGACGTGGATCTCCAGAACAATCCCGAGCTCAAGATCCACACCCGTTTCCCTCCCGAGCCCAACGGTTATCTGCACATTGGCTCGGTGAAGGCCATCTGCGTAAACACCGACGTGGCCAACAAGTACAACGGTCTCTTCAATCTCCGCTATGACGACACCAACCCCGCCAAGGAGAGCGACGAGTTCGTCCGCTCCATCCGCGAGGATCTGGAGTGGCTGGGCGCCGCGCCCACGGGCGGCGTGTTCTACGGCTCCGACTACTTTGGCAAGTGCTATGAGTTCGCCGTCCAGCTCATCAAGCAGGGCGACGCCTACGTCTGCGACCTGTCCAAGGACGATCTGGCCGACTACAAGGGCACCGACCGAGCCGTAGCCTCCAAGGAATCTCCCTACCGCAACCGCTCGGTGGAGGAGAACCTGGAGCTGTTCGAGCGCATGAAGAACGGCGAGTTCGAGGACGGCGCCCGCACTCTCCGCGCCAAGATCGACCCCTCCTCGGACAACCCTTACCTCCGCGACCCTGTCATCTACCGCATCAAGCACATCCATCACCACCGCCAGGGCGACGAGTGGTGCGTTTACCCCATGTATGACTTCGCGCACCCCATCCAGGATGCCCTGGAGGGCATCACCCACTCTCTGTGCTCCAGCGAATTCCGCAACCACAGACCCCTCTATGACTGGGTCGTGGAGAAGATCGGCTTTGAGCAGAAGCCCCACCAGTGGGAGTTCGGCCGCATGAACATTACCTACACCGTCATGTCCAAGCGCTACCTCCGCCAGCTTGTGGAGGAAGGCCACGTGGACGGCTGGGACGATCCCCGTCTGCCCACCCTGAAGGGTCTGCGCCGCCGCGGCTACACCCCCGCCGCCCTGTTCACCTTCGTACGCGAGGCCGGCGTGACTAACACCGACCACACCGTAGACATCCGCCAGCTCGAGGCATGCGTCCGTGACGATCTCAACGAGAATGCCCTCCGCCGCGTGGCCATCGCCCACCCCATCAAGGTGGTCATCGACAACTACCCCGCCGACAAGGAGGAAATGATCACACTCCCCAACCATCCTCAGAAGCCCGAGATGGGTACGCGCGAGGTTCCCATGACCCGTGAGGTCTATATCGACGCCGACGACTTCGCCGAGGTTCCTCCGCCTAAGTTCTTCCGCCTCAAGCCCGACGGCGAGGTTCGTCTCATGGGCGGCTATATCATCAAGTGCGGTGAGATCGAGAAGAACGAGGACGGCTCCATCCGGTGCATCCACGCCACCGCCGATCTGGAGACGGGCAGCGGTATGCCCACCGACGGCCGTAAGGTCAAGGGCACCATCCACTGGCTCTCCGCCAAGTACGCCAAGCCCACCACCCTCATGCTCTACGATCGCCTGTTCAACATCGAGAACACCGCCGATGTGCCTGAGGGCAAGACCTACCTGGATTTCCTGAACGACAACTCCCTCACCACCATCGAGGGCGCCATGGTCGAGCCTTCCCTGGATGCCGCCGCCCCCGGCGAGCGCTTCCAGTTCGTCCGCTTCGGCTACTTCTGCAAGGACACCAAGAACGAAAACACCTACAACCAGGTTGTCTCCCTCAAGGACAACGCGAAGAAGTAAAGAACGCCAAAGGGGAACTTCCGAAAAGAAGTTCCCCCCTGTTCAATAGCTTTTCCACAAACATTCCGTACATCATACAGGAGGTCGCACCATGTCCATCCCATTACCCTGGCTGATTCTGTTCGGCTATATCGCCGTCATATCCCTTATTTCCATCATTGTCTGCATTTATGACAAGAAAATTTCCAAGCGGAACAACGTCAAGCTCCGCATCCCCGAAAAGGCCCTGTTCATCTGGTCGGGGCTGGGAGGCTCGCTGGCCATGTTCATCACCATGAAGCTCATCCGCCACAAGACCAAGCACCTGTCCTTCATGATCGGTATTCCCGTCATTTTCATTCTCCAGGTCGCCCTCATCGTAGCCCTGGCCTACTTCGGCATCCTGCCCCCCCTGTTCTGATTTTCCAACAAACTTGACTATAAGGAGGAATCATCATGCTCACCCGCGATCAAGTCAAAGCCGCCATCCATTTTCAGAATCCGCCCCGTCCCCCTATGGTCTTTACCAAGTGGTGGGGAGAGGGTCTGTGGGAGCAGTACGGCGCAAAGCTGCATCAATTTGGAAAATACGAAGAGGATGTGGTCGCCCCGTACTTCCCCTGCCCCGCCTTCACCAAGCAAGACAACGGCTTTTACTGGCGTCTCCCCGAGATCGATCGTTCCAATTTTTCAGGTCACGATTCCAACGCCGCCCTGCCCGATTGGAAGGATCTGCCCGCCCTGCTGGCCGAGCTGCCCGACACCGACGCCCCCGGCCTGTTTGACGATGCCAAGCGCATCGCCGATCAAGCGCACGCCGAGGGCAAATACGTCATGCTCTTCCATTGGAGCCTCATGTACGAGCGCATCTGGAACTTCCGCGGCATGGAGACCCTCTTGATGGACTACTATGACTACCCCGACGAGGTTCACGCTCTGCACAGAGCCGTCATTGACACCGAAAAGAAACTGCTCCTGCGCGCCATCCGCGAGGTCAAGCCCGACGGCTACATGATCAGCGACGACCTTGGCACCCAAAACGCCCTCATGATGAGCCCCGCCACCTTCCGTGAGTTCATCAAGCCTTACTACACCGAGCTTTGGGGTCTCTGCCGCGAGCATGACGTGGATACCTGGCTGCACACCTGCGGCAACGTCTCCGAGATCATCGGCGATCTCATTGAGTGCGGTCTCAACGTCCTCCACCCGCTCCAGAAGCACACCATGGATTGGAACGAGATCGCCGCCAAGTGGAAGGGTAAGATCGCCTTCTGGGTAGGTATGGACGTGCAGGATACCTTGATCAACGGCACCCCCGAGGACGTTCGCCGCGAGGTTCGCCTCATGCGGGATACCTTCGATTCCCCCGCAGGCGGATTCATCTACGCAGCCGGCAACGGCATCGTACGCGGAACTCCGCTGGAAAACGTCGACGCCTTCCTGAACGAATGCCTCACCTACAACAACCCCATCGAAACACAATGAATTATTAAGCAGTGGGAGCCTCTTTCAAGAGGCTCCCACTGCTTTCCAAATATCCGGAGGGGAAAAATCCACAGCGCAAGCCCAAATTCCAACGTCATCCGAATTCAAGGCTCCGCATCATTCCCTCTCCTGCTCATATAAGAGCCGCAGTCTGACCTTGAGATCCGAGCTGGAGAGCACCGCCGGGTCATGAAGCCACTCTAACGTGATTTTTCGGTAGGATAAAGCCTCTCCGTCGCTCCGTTTTCTGCGAGACAATGGAATCCTTTCGCTCTGAAGCTTCAGCCCGCTCAGCTCACACACCCATCCCAAATGGCGATGTATCCCTGCAAGCCGCGTTTCGCCGCGGGCATCCTCCACCGGATACCGCAATTCTATGCGCGGCATCCCCGTATCTTCTATGCACCCCACACGGCAGACCGCCTCTCGGGTAGCAGACTCGTTCCGCGCCTCGGTCAGCAAGTCCAGCAAAAGGATCTCCAGCAAGGCCGGCCTCGGGCAACGCAAGCGCTCCGCGGGCGGCCAAGCGCCGTCCTCCAAGTCCTCGCGTATCAACCCGCATCCCACAAAACCGGCCATCTTATCCATCCTATTCCAAAGGGTTTCGGCATAAATCCCATCGCCGAAATCCCCGCGCCCCCACTCTCCCGGCACTTTTTCCGTCAGGATCGGCCACCCGTCCGACAAGGCTCCATAGGACGGCATATCACCGGCCACAGCGGCAACGCCCCCGGCCGCTTCCGTCACCCGTCGGCTGACACGGTACACTCCCTTGTCGGAATTTCCCAGCACACCGCCGGCAATCAATCGAGCCAACCCGTCGGGACGGCCGTGCAGATGCCAGTAGATCCCTAGACCCGCGTACGCGCTGTACCGCTTGTCCAGAATCCCCAGCCCAACGTCGGTCAACACGACCAGCAGAGCATCGTACTCCGCCGCGCCGAATAGGTACTCCCGCGCCTCATCGTCCAACCCCAACGCATCCACCAGACTCCGTCCCGCAGAAAAAGCCACCATATCCGGACATCGCGCCCCCACGATCTCCGCCTCATCGCTGTCGGTACGAAACAGAATATAACTCAAATGATGATAGGACGCCGACATGCCGCCGTCCGGATCCGTCCATGCGTGATAGGTGTTTTTATATCTCATAAGCTCTTCCCCTTCCCTTCATCACGTTACGCTTACGGGAATTTACAAAAAAATATAAATGTCGCAACGCTTTTTTTCGCCACCCTATTGACAACGGCGAAATAGTGTGTTATAATTATTTATATAGACTATTTGCTTCCGTGATTACG
>JAZQXS010000214.1:0-4163 GCA_045633025.1 Eubacteriales bacterium
CACACGGGTGGCATTCTGCCACAAAAGCAGGAACAGGTACGCCGCCAGCGCGATCAGTAACGCGGAGCTTTGGATCCACTCGTCCAAAGGCGCCTGCCAAAATGCCTCCGAGAGCAGGGGCTCAGCTAATTTCGCAATGGCGGGGGTCACGATACTGCCCATGAAATTGATGACGGCATGCATGAGCACACACCACAAATAGCTTCCCGAGCGGGTATACACGTAAGCCAGAAGCATCCCCACCAGGGTAGCGTAGAAGAGCTGGAACAGATTGCCGTGGAACAGGCCGAACAGAATCCCCGACAGCAGAATGGCCGGCAGATCTCCAAAGCGGCGGGTACGGTCGATGAGCAGCTTGCGGAAGAGCAGCTCCTCCCCGAAGGGGGCGCAGATACAGGTGCAGACGAAGGTGAACCACAAGGGCGTTTCATTCACCATGCTGTTCAGCGCGAAGGCATAATCGTAGCCCGTAAGCGCCGAAAGAAAGAGCATGATATAGTTCCCGATCATGCTTCCGACGGTCATACAGCCGAAAGCAATGAGCAGCAGGAGCATCCAGCTTCCAAAGGAAAAGCGAGGCTTTTCGACCGTCTCGGCGGGGCGGAACAGAGTCGCGCGGGTGGTGTAGGCGGTGTTGTGGGGAGATGCCGGGAGCTTTCGCAGGCACAGCCACAGAACGGGAAGCCCCACGCAGTACAGCGGGAGCAGGGATACCGCCCAGCTCATCCACCATTGCCCCAACCATTCAGGCCGCAAAAACAAAACAGCGTACTGGACGGCGTAGGCCACCGCCAAAAAGGACGCGGTCATAGCCAGATACGCCAAGCCCAGCTTGGAAAAATGGCGGCGCGCCTCTCCCGGCTCAGCGGAGGGGGGCAAGGCTTGCTCCGGCTCGGACGATTCATTCGAATAGACGTAGTACGGATGGTTCATGGTCTTATGATTTCCTTATTTCAATCGATACTCCAGCGGAGTCCCCCACAGGGAGGGCTGATTCAGAATACGGCCGATGCCGCGGATCACCGCGTCACGGGGATGCTCCGCCACCGTCACCCGTAGGCCGGTCTCTCGGTTGAGCGCCTCCCGCATCCCCGGCATCAGCGCGCAACCGCCGGTCAGCATCATACCGAAGTCATAAATATCCGAGGCGATCTCGGGCGGGACGTCCTCCAGCAGGCTCAGCGCGGTTCGCGCAATGGCCTGGATGGCGGGAGTAATCGCTTCGCAGATCTCGGAAGAGAACACCTCCTGGCGGGAGGCCAGCCCCGTACGGGCATTCCGCCCGTAAACCGTCATACTGCCTCGGTCGATGTGGATATCGCAAACACCGATGCGGACGCGAAGCTCCTCCGCGGTGGTCGCGCCCACCACCAGATTCCGCTTCTGCTTCAGGTAGTTCATGATCGCCGCATCGAAGCGATCGCCGGCCACCTTGAGAAAGCGTCCCGCGATGATCCCGCCCAGGCTGATGACCGCGGCCTCCGAAAGTCCGCCGCCGATATCCAGGATCATACACCCGCGCGGGGATGCCACCCTCAGCCCCGCGCCGGCGGCGGCGGCGAAGATGGCCGGCACCTGCGCCACGGCCTTAGCCCCCGCCTCGATCACGGTATTCTCGGCAGCGAGCTGCTGCACCTGATCGATGCGGTAAGGGGTTGCCAGCAGAACGGCAGGGCGGTTGAAGGTGGAGCAGAGCTTCTTGTTGAGGAACATGGCCCGCACCATGCGCGCCGCCACGTCAAACTCGGATACCAGGCCTTCCCGAATGGGACAGGACGCAAGAATATCCTGAGGTGTCTTGCCCAGCATCTTGCGCGCCTCGGCGCCCAGCGCCACCAGCTCTCGGGTCTGACCGTCAATGGCCGCCGCAGAGGGACAGCGCAGAACGATACCGCTGTCCTGCGTCCAGATGCGCGTGTATGTGGTTCCGAGATCCAAGCCAACCAAACGAGCCATAATTGCCCCCCTTTCAAGATACTGATACCAATCCTTGATAAAAACATTAAAACATTGAATAGGAGAGCGTGCCTTCGGCGACCTAAGAATCTCCTAAACTTTCAAAAACAGACTACTTTGTGTTTTAACGTACTGTTTGACAGTGAGAATTTTACTTGCACCGTGGGTCCCTACCCACTGGGTTATTTGAAAAAGAACAGATTCGCTTTCAAGCTTTTGTTTGAGGATTAGTATGAGATAAACATAATACGGATTACAGAATGATGCCGAATGCCTCCCGCATGGTTTCATACAGGCGGCGGACAGGCAGACCGACCACGTTGAAGTAGTCTCCCCGGATGCCCGTGATGTAGCGGGCGGCGTAGCCCTGAATGGCATACCCGCCGGCCTTGCCGAAGGACTCGCCCGTGGCCAGATACCGTTCGATCTCATCCTCGTTCATCGGGGCAAAGGATACGCCGGTCAGCTCATGCGCCGTGACCGTGCGCCCGCCCTTCCAAATAGCCAAGCCGCTGGCCACCGTGTGCGTTTTCCCGCTCAACAGCCGCATCATGCGGCGCGCATCCTCCTCATCCCGCGGCTTGCCCAAGAAGATGCCGTCCAGCGCCACCAAGGTGTCCGAGGCCAGGATCACCGTATCCTCCCCGAGCACGCCCTCCGCCTCCATCAGCTCCTTGACAGCCAGACATTTCCGAACCGAAATAGCCTCCACGCGCGCCCCGGGATCCGTCAGATCACAGGACTCATCGGCATCTGCGGTGCGGACGAGGAAGTCCACACCCAGGGTGGACAGGATCTCCCGGCGGCGGGGAGAGGCGGAAGCGAGGATCAGGTTCATATGCGGATACGTCCTTTCGTCGGGGCAATAAGCCCCATACTAACCATAATATATTATTATATCATATATCCTCGGGAATAGCAAGAGGGTTTCCAAGAAATATTGTGAATTTTGTCCGAAAGTTCTCGGAAAGCAATCTGCACAAGTTTTTTGCGTTTTTTCACAAAATAATTGACACAGATCGATTTCTATGGTATAATGACCATGATCAACCCCTCCGTTGACCTACATCGCTACTGAAAAGGAGACAAATCTTATGGAAGCATACAAGAATCCCGCCCTCTCCCCCGAGGAGCGCGCCCGCGACCTGCTGGCCAAAATGACTTTGGAAGAAAAGATCGCCCAGATCAACATCATCCGCGGTACCAACTTCCACGTAGACAGCGACAGAACCGATTGCTGTACCGTCGAGCCTGACGATACCTTCATGGAGGACAGATATCAGGAATACGTCGGTACGCAGGGTATCGGCTACATCCACGACATCTACTCCGAGCCCTTCATCAAGAACCGTATGCAGCGTTATCTTGTGGAGAAGACCCGTTTGGGCATCCCCGCCATCTTCACGGCAGAAGCCCTTCACGGCCTCTCCTTCCACGGCGCGTCCATTTTCCCCGTTCCTCTGACCCTGTCCCAGACATTTGACCCCGAGCTGGTCAACGCCATCGGCGACGGCATCGCCCATGAGACCCGTGTGATGGGTCACCACGAGATCCTGGCGCCCAACCTGGATGTGGCCCGCGATCCCCGCTGGGGCCGCACCGAGGAAACCTTCGGCGAGGATACCTACCTGTCCTCCGAGATGGCCGTAGCCATCATTTCGGGTGAGCAGAAGGGCGACATCTCCCGCGGAGATACCGTTATCGCAGAGCCCAAGCACTACTGTGTCTACGGTATTCCCGAGGGCGGTATCAACTGCGCCCCCGCCCGCGTCGGCCGCCGCGAGGTGGAGACCGTCTACCTGCCCGTGTTCGAGGCCGGTATCGTGCGGGGCGGCGCCTACAACGTCATGTCCTCCTACAACAGCATCGACGGCGAGATCGTCACCGAAACCCCCTACTACATGACCGAAGTGCTCAAAGAGCGCTGGGGTATGCGGGGTGTCTCCCGCGCCGACTGGGGCGGCGTCGGCCGCTTGATCGGCTACCACCGCGTGGCCAAGACCCGCGAGGAATGCATCCGCCGTTGCCTCTCCGGCGGTCTGGATATGCAGGGCGCGTGCGATTACGACGCCCGCTTCTGGAACAAGACCGTCTACGATCTGGTCAAGGCCGGCAAGCTGGAGGAGGCCAAGATCGACGATTCCGTACTCCGTATCCTCAAGATGAAGTTCGAGCTGGGTCTCTTTGAGAATCCCTACGCCGACGAG